>JBOFUS010000149.1:0-50315 GCA_051652685.1 Beijerinckiaceae bacterium | reverse complement strand
GCGGACCTTGACGGTGGCTTTGACGAAGTGGGCTCTCAGCGGACTTTCGGGGATCTGGAGCTTGAGGGTGTTGAAGGAGACGCAGTTGTCCTGGCCCACCTTGCGCTCCTCCTGCAGGCAGAGGATCTCGGCCAGATCGTCTCGCAATCGGGCAAAACCCGTCGTCATCATGATCGACCGGTCGCTTTCCGCAATCGCTTGATGAGTTGCATGGACCTCTCCCGTCGTGGGCATGTCCGCAGACAATCGCAAGCTTGTAGAAGGATATCAGCCCATGGTGTGCCTGCCCAGTTCCGCCACCCGCTTCATCGGCTGCGATGTCGGCAAGAAGGAGATCGTCGTCTTCGACAGTGCTTCAGGCAAGACCCGCACGCTCGTCAATCACCTCGAGGCGCTGGGTGCTTTTGCCCGAAGCCTGGATGGCGATTGCCTCGTCCTGTGCGAGGCGACCGGCGGGTATGAAGCTCCCTTGCTCGCGGCCATGCTGGAAGCGGGTGTCCTTGTCCATCGGGCCGATGCCCGCAAGGTCAAGGCCTTTATCCGCTCCCATGGGGGCATCGCCAAGACCGACGCCATCGACGCAAAATGGCTTGCCCGCTTCGCCAGGGATCGGCGCGAGGAGCTCGAGCCCTGGCAAGCCAGGGATCCTGAACGCCTGAAACTTCAATCCCTTGTCTCCACAAGGCGTGACCTCGTCCAAACCCTCGCCAGCTGGAAAAACCGCCGCGCCATGCCTGGCGTACACCCGGCCGAACGCACGATAGAGACCGTCGTCAGAACCCTCGAGGCCGAGCTCGCCAGCCTCGAGAAGGACATCGCAACCCTGATCAAGGAGCATCGGACCTTGTCCCGGGACCTCAAGACCCTCGCCACTATCAAGGGCATCGGCACCACTACAGCCAGCGAGCTTCTCGCAACCATGCCCGAACTCGGCACCCTCAACCGGCGAAGCGCCGCAAGCCTCGCCGGCCTTGCCCCTCACCCCAAACAGAGCGGGGAGCGGGATGCTTATCGCAAGGTCAGAGGCGGCAGGGAAAAGGTCAGACCAACCCTCTTCATGGCTGCCCTCTCGGCCTCGCGATACAACCCTCAGCTCAAGCCCTTCCACGACCGCCTCATCGCCAAAGGCAAGAAACCAATAGTCGCTCTCGTCGCCGTCATGCGAAAGCTCATCACCATCGCGAATGCCGTCCTCAGACCTAAAACTCAGACCTTGAAAACATATCCAATCTGAGTTGATGACGGCGGCCGACGCTCTCACGCCCCCCGCCCCCGCTTCGCCTTCAGCCGCTGGCCGATCAGCGCCATCAGCACCGGCCCCAGCGCAAACTCCCCTGCCCTCGCTTTCCCGGTCAGGGCCCGCAGATAGCCTCCGGCCGACTGGATCGCGGGCGAGCCATTCACCGTCACATGGGCCGATCCGGGGGATCGCAGCGCTTCGGTGGAATGGATCGAGCGTTGCAGGATCGTCGCCACGGCCACATGGGCCTCGGTTCGGCCCAACGCCTGCTGCGCTTCCGCGAAAGCATCGGGGCTGATGCCGATCATGGATCGGATCGCGGCGGTCGCCTCCAGGAAATCGCTCCAGGTCTTCACCCGGCCGGAAGGGGCGTAATCGGCCACGTCAGGACACGCCTCCATCACCAGCCCCAGCGAACAGGATTTGGTTTCGGGAAACGCCTTCGTTTCCGGCGCTTTGCTGTCCAGAAAAGCTGTGGATGCGGGAGGAACGCAAGCGTCGCCCCCTTTCGTTTTTGAGGCAGGTTCAAGATCGTTGTAGGCATCTGCATTTGTATTAGATTGGAGCCGCGCAATCCGGGCGTCATTGCCGCTTGAATTTTGAGAAGAAGCGAAAGATTCCAGAGCACTGACGATCTCGGCGCGCAACGCAGCCAGTGTTGCGCCGAGCCTCGCCAGCAAAGCCTCGTCGCTGATGCGGCGGATCGGCATCATCAGGCCCATGAACCGCAGGCGGCGGGCCTCCCAGTCCGCAGAAAGCTGCGCGCCGTCGAGTTCATCGAGCGCCAGTGCCAGCAGTTTCTCGATGTCGCGGCGGCGCAGCGAAATCGCCTCCTTCAGCGCCTGCACGCGGCGGCGGTTGCAGGCTGCCTCCTCTGCCAGCGCCTCGAACTCCGGCGCGCGCGCCACCAGAGGCGTCAGGTCGAACCCGAAGGCATGTGTGATTGTCCCTTTTGTGATTTCGCCCGCTGCGCCGCGTCCGCCCTTGCGGGCGTAGCGCTTGCCGTTGGGGCTGTCCCGCCGCGCGATCAGTCCGGCTTCGACGAGAGCTGCCAGATGACGCCGCAGCGTCGCCTCGGACATGCCATGCGCCCTGAGCGCCAGCTGCCGGTTGGACGGAAAGACCACCAGCCCGATGGGATCAGGCTCGTCGGGTTGCGGCAGCGTCAGCGCCGTCTCGGGATGAAAGCTGAGCAGCGCGTTGAGCACACCAAGCGCGCGGTCCGAAACGCCAAGTGCGGCGCGCACCTCCGTCAACGTGCGGAACAGCCGCCATTTCTCGACCGCTTCCGGCCGGTTGGAGCCGGGCTCTGCGGCTTCAGCGATGCTGTCGCGCAGCGCGGCATGGGCTGCGATCTGGGCAAGCGAGGCTGGCCGCCGCCCGAAGGGCGTCGTGACAAGGTGCTGGTGCATGGGTCTACTGCCTTCCTTGAGGCAAAGGGACTTTGACCCGTCAGAACGACGACCGACTCTTGACAGCGATTTGCGGAAGTGTGATTCTCTTGCTGCTTACACCAGAGAAGGGCTTCCGGACGGAGACGTTTGGGGGCCTTTTTCCTTTTGCGGGATCACTCCGGTTGGGGTTTGGGTTCAGCGTCGGCGTTTGCCGTCCGCCAGCGATCATAAAGCACAGGCATCATATCCGCGACGAAGCGCGCGAAACCCGGTGCAAGTGCCTCATTCATCTCGATCCGCCGCTTTGGGCCCTCCCCGTTCAGCACAGCGACGACGCGGCCTTCCGCATCCGCCACCAATGCAGGCGCGGCCGTGCGCACCAGCGGTTTCTGAACCAGCCTGGCCAGCGCAATACGGAAACGCACATCGCTGTCGGCCCGCTGGAAGACCTGAAGCTGCGGCAGCAACTCGATCACATCACCCAGCCGCGGGCCGGCGGCTTTCGACGCTTCCGCCAGTTCCGCCCAGCGGGCGCGGCCAACCCTTGGCGCAGGGCCGACCAGACGCGCCAGCATCTCCGGCGTCTCCCGCGCGATGGCGAGGTAGCGCGAGACATCCGCCTTGTCGGCAGAGAGCGCCTGGCCGAGCGTCGCACGGCTGAAGCCCGCGCGCTCCAGACCCGCGGCAAAGAAGGCCTTCTCGATATAGGTGAGGTCGCGCCGGTCGAGGTTCTCCTTGCCCTGGGCAATGGCCAGCGCCTCGTCCGAAAGCTGCCGGACAATCGCCTTGACGGGGATGCCAAGCGCTGTCGCGGCGCGGATGCGGCGATGGCCATAGGCCGCCTGCCAGCGGCCCTCGGTGGCGGGATGTGGCCGGACCAGCACCGGCACCTGCTGGCCGCTCTCCCGCATGGAATGGACAAGCTCGGCGAGCGCAACATCATCGTCGGTGTGAAACCGATCGGCCACCGGTGCCGGGTCAATCAACGCCGGATCGATCTCCAGCACATGCTCGCCGGCAGCGAGCGACCGGCGAAGATCTTCTGCCTCGCCGGCACTCGCCTTCAGTTGCTGCAGGCTGGCACCCATGGCCCCGATGGCGCCGGAACGGATCCGCTCGGGATTCATGCGCTGCTCGGCGTTCATGCGCTGCTCGGGCATGGCGGCCACGACGGCAGCCACCGCCGACGCGCGCGATTCGGCCGGCGCGGACGTGTTGGGAGCTCCCAACACATTATGGAACTCTTCGCCAGCAGACTTCAGCTCCGGCGCGGCCTCGGGTTTCGCCGAAGGTCTGGGCGCAAAAAGCGCATCAAGCGTTGCTTTGCGGCTCATCGGGCTTCACTCCCCGGTTGCGGCACATGGGAAACGTCGCGGCCCCAGACCGTGAGCAGCAGCCGCTCGATCTCGCTGTTGACAAGATCAAGCGCCTCGGCTGCGCGATCATAAGTCTGGCGCGTCATGCTTTCGCGGCCGATCTCGTAGAGCGTCTGCTTGGTGAGCCCCGCATCGGCGATGGCGGCGGATTTCAGCATCGGCGAGGTCAGCACATGATCGCCGAAGAGATTGCGCAACAGCGCCACCACCTTGGTCTGCGGTCCGTCCTGCGGCTCGTGGCGGGTGACAAGATAGCGATAGAAATCGAACTGCAGCCTGCCGCCGGCCTCGCGCACGACCTCCAGCAGATCATCCGTCATCAGCAGGAACTGGCTCATGGACGCAACGTCCAGCATCTGCGGATGCACCGTCACCATGACGCCGGTGGCCGCACACAGCGCGGCAAGCGTCAGGAAGCCGAGCTGCGGCGGGCAATCCAGCACCACCACGTCATAGTCCGCCGACACGCTGTCCAGCGCCTCCGCGACGCGGGCATAAAACAGCGATTGCGCCCCGGCGAGGCCACGGGCGAGCAGGCGAGGGGTCTCGTGCTCGAACTCCATCAGCTCGAGATTGCCCGGCACGAGATCGAGCCCCTCGACATAGGTCTTGCGAATGACCGCGCGGAGCGGCCGGCGCTGATCATCATAGCGGAGCGCGGCAAACAGCGTCTGGTTTGCCGCCACATCCAGCTCCGGCTGCGTGCCGTAAAGGGCCGAGAGCGAAGCCTGCGGATCAAGATCGATCGCCAGCACCCGGTAGCCCCTGAGCGCCAGATATTGCGCCAGATGTGCCGCCGTTGTCGTCTTGCCGGAGCCGCCCTTGAAATTGGTGACGGCGAGAACCTGGAGTTTCTCATCCGGCGTGCGGTGCGGAAGATAGGCCCGGCGGTCCGCGCCCTTGGCGGAAGCCGCCAGCACGCGCCGCACGGCGTTGATCTCGGACAGCGTGTAGAGCCTGCGGCCGCCAGGGCCGGTCTGCGGCTGCGGGCCTTCGCCGGCCAGCGCCAGCTGGCGCAACCGCGAATCCGAGACGCCGATCCAGCGTGCCGCCTCTCCAGAGGTGAAACGGCGGAGCGCCTTGGCGGCCTCGGGCGGAAACAGCGCCTCGCTCATGGCGCGAAGCTGCGCAGACAGGTCATGGGCATGCCGCGCGATGGCGCGCGAATCATCCATCACCGCACGCTTTCCGGCTGCCTCTTCCGCCACTCGTCCCACGGACGCCACCATTGCCTCCACCCGTTCTGAGCTGTTAACGCTCGAACACCGCTCGCACACATCACGCCGTTAACATGAGCCCTGTCGTCGATTCTCACAAACGGTTTTTCGTTAATGGGAGGTTAACCCGATGCGACGGGGAGTCAATGGGATATATTCCTAGTCAATGACTTTAAGCGTTGGGAGCTCCCAACAAGCCAGTGCCGCCATTGCGAACCATAGGGCCGAGCCCGCTGTCGCCGCTCTCCGGATGTGCCATTCTTCCGTGTCGTGGTGCTGAACTCCGGTTAGCGCGCACTCCATGCCTCCCCCTTGCGGAAGGTTAGCGTGAAGCGCCGGAAGGGGGAAGGCGACAGCCGCAACCAGTGCCAGCGGCAGGCCGATGGAGCCGCCCGTGAGTTGAAGCCAGTCATGCGGCGCATCCTTGAGCGTTGCACCCACGACATCGGCGAGCTGCGACAACGCGTCGATGATGTCATCCGCACCCGTTGCGAACGGCAGGATCGCAGCATCCGGTTGCGCCAGGTGGCTGGGCTTTCCCGCATAACCAACAGCGCGGAATTCATGACCAGGCCAACGGACCTGCCATTTGGCAAGGGACTTGCAAGGCTCAGGTTGCAATCGCGCACCAAACCCGAGGTTCATCCGATGTCTCTGACACGCCGTTCACTCCTTGGCACCGCCGCTGGCGGAGCTGCCGCCTTATCCATGGGCATGCGTCCGTCTTTCGCGCAGGGCGCGCCGATCAAGGTTGGTATTCTTCATTCGCTTTCGGGCACCATGGCAATTTCCGAGACGACGCTGAAAGACGTCATGCTGATGCTTATCGAGCAGCAGAATGCCAAGGGCGGCGTGCTTGGCCGCAGGCTCGAGCCGGTCGTGGTCGACCCTGCATCGAACTGGCCGCTGTTCGCCGAAAAGGCGCGTGAACTCATCACCGGCGGCTCGTCCGCCGTCTTCGGTTGCTGGACCTCGGTGTCGCGCAAGTCCGTGCTGCCGGTGTTCAAGGAACTGAACAACATCCTGTTCTACCCCGTGCAATATGAAGGCGAGGAGAGCGAGCGCAACGTGTTCTACACCGGTGCCGCCCCGAACCAGCAGGCCATCCCCGCCGTCGATTACCTGATGAGCAAGGATGGCGGCGAGGCGAAGCGCTGGGTGCTCGCAGGCACCGACTACGTCTATCCGCGCACGACGAACCGCATTCTCGAGGCCTATCTCAAGTCCAAGGGCGTGGCGCAGGAAGACATCCTGATCAATTACACGCCATTCGGCCATTCCGATTGGCAGACCATCGTCTCCGACATCAAGCGCTTCGGTTCCGCCGGCAAGAAGACGGCCGTGGTCTCCACCATCAACGGGGATGCCAACGTTCCTTTCTACAAGGAACTCGGCAACCAGGGCGTCAAGGCGACCGACATCCCGGTCGTCGCCTTCTCGGTAGGCGAGGAAGAACTCGCCGGCATCGACACGAAGCCGCTTGTCGGCCATCTTGCCGCCTGGAACTACTTCCAGTCGGTCAAGAACCCGACCAACGAGGCCTTCATCAAGGCCTGGCAGGCCTACAAGAAGAACCCGAAGGCCGTGACCAATGATCCCATGGAAGCCCATGTGATCGGCTTCAACATGTGGATCAAGGCCATCGAGAAGGCGAAGTCCGTCGCTCCCGATGCGGTCATCGAGGCGCTGCCGGGCATCGAGGCACCGAATCTGACTGGCGGCATGTCGAAGATGCTCGCCAACCACCACATCACCAAGCCGGTCCTGATCGGCGAAGTGCGCGGCGATGGCCAGTTCGATGTCGTGTGGCAGACGAAGGATCTGGTGGCGGGCGACGCCTGGACCGACCACCTGCCTGGCTCGAAGGATCTCGAAGCCGACTGGGTCAACCTCAAGTGCGGCAACTACAACACCGTCCTGAAAAAGTGCGGCTGAGACCCAACGCGCGCCTCACCTCCTCCCGAGGCGCATCACCGGGGCGGCGCAGCTTGCGCCGCTCTTCTCTTGACATATATCGCCGGTGACCATGACCAGCATCCTTGGACTTCTCCGGCGTGTGTTGCTCCTGGCGGTTGTGCTTGTCGCCACTGTCCTGCCGATGCATGCGCAACAGCTTCCCGACGAGGTGGTTGCGCGTTTCCTTGCCGACAGCTTTGCAGACACCGAGGCCGCGATCGCCGCCACCGCGTCTTCCGGCGTGCCCCATGCCGCAGCCATGCTGCAGGCGCTTGGTGATCGCCGGCTCTTCACAAGCGCCTCGGCAAAGGCCGTGTACTGGAAAAACGCGGCGGGCGCCGGTTTCGACGCCAAGACGGGGCAACCTGCCGACGTGCCGGGCGATGCATCTGCCGTGCGGCTCAACAACCGCCTGCGCAGTGCCGTGCAGGCGGCCATCGGGTCTCTCACGCTGTTGTCGCCGGATCCGCAGCAAAGATTGCGCGCGGCACAGGCCGTGTTCCGTTCCCGCGACGCCACGGCGCTGCCAGCGCTGGCCGAGGCCATCCAGAAGGAAACAGTGCCGCGCGTGAAACGCGCGCTGGAAGAAGCCCGCGCAGCCGCGATCCTCGCCGATCCATCCCAGGCAGCAGCGCAACGGATGGCCGCCGCCACCGTGATCTCCGATGGTGCCAACCAGGACAATCTCGCCCTCCTGCGCCAGTTCGCGCCGGAGTCTTCCGGTGCGCTGAGGACCATCATCGACCAGGGCATCGCGCGGATCGAGAGCGCGCAGAAGTTCCGTCAGGCGGGCCAGACGGTCTGGTTCGGCATCTCGCTGGGCTCGGTGCTGCTGCTGGCGGCCATCGGCCTCGCCATCACCTTCGGCGTCATGGGCGTTATCAACATGGCCCATGGCGAGATGGTGATGATCGGGGCCTATGTAACCTTCGTGACGCAGGAGTTCTTCCGAACGCGTTATCCCGGATTGCTCGACTGGTCGCTGCCGCTCGCCATTCCCCTCGCGTTCCTTGTCACGGGCTTCATCGGCGTGCTGATCGAGCGCGGCCTGATCCGCTTCCTCTATGGCCGGCCGCTCGAGACGCTGCTCGCCACCTTCGGCGTCAGCCTCATCCTCCAGCAGGCGGTGCGCACCTGGTTCGGTCCGACAAACCGCGAGGTTTCGGCACCGTCCTACATGGCGGGCTCCTTCGAGTTTCTGGGCATGCAGATCACCTACGGCCGGCTCTGGATCGTCGTCTTCACGCTCGCCGTGTTCGCGCTGCTGCTGTTCGTGCTCAAGGCAACATCACTTGGCCTCCAGATGCGCGCCGTCACGCAGAACCGCCGCATGGCCGCGTCGATGGGCATCCGCACGCGGTTCGTGGATGCGATGACCTTCGGGCTGGGCTCCGGCATCGCCGGCATCGCCGGCGTGGCGCTCAGCCAGATCGACAACGTGTCGCCCAACCTCGGGCAGAACTACATCATCGACAGCTTCATGGTCGTGGTTTTCGGCGGCGTCGGCAACCTCTGGGGAACGCTGATATCGGCCTTCTCGCTGGGCATCGCCAACAAGCTGCTGGAACCCTTCGCCGGCGCGGTGCTCGGCAAGATCGCCATTCTCGTGCTCCTCATCCTCTTCATCCAGAAGCGGCCGCGCGGCCTCTTCGCTCTCAAGGGCCGGGCGGTGGAGCAGTGAGATGCTGACCATGCGCTTCCTGAGGCTGAGCGAGGGACGCGGCGCGATCTTCCTCGCCATCATTGCTGCGGCGATGATCCTCGTGCCGGTCTGCAACATGCTGGTTCCGCCGTCGTCGCCGTTGCATATCCCGACCGGCACGGTGGTGCTGCTCGGCAAGTATCTCTGCTATGCCATGCTGGCCATCGCGCTTGATCTGGCCTGGGGCTATTGCGGCATCCTCAGCCTCGGCCATGGCGCATTCTTCGCGCTCGGCGGCTATGCCATGGGCATGTACCTGATGCGCCAGATCGGCCCGCGCGGCGTCTATGGCCATCCGGTGCTGCCCGATTTCATGGTGTTTCTGAACTACAAGGACCTGCCCGTCACCTGGTGGGGCTTCCAGCACTTCCCCTATGCCATGACGATGGCGCTGCTGGTGCCGGGGCTGCTGGCCTTCGTCTTCGGCTGGCTGACCTTTCGCAGCCGTGTCACCGGCGTCTATCTGTCCATCATCACGCAGGCGCTCACCTACGCGCTCTTCCTCGCCTTCTTCCGCAACGACATGGGCTTTGGCGGCAACAACGGGCTGACCGATTTCAAGGATATCCTCGGCTTCAACATCCAGTCGCAAGGCACGCGCGTGACGCTCTTCATGCTGACCTGCCTGATGCTGATGCTGACGTTTCTCCTCTGCCGTGTCGTCGTCTCCTCGACCTATGGCAAGGTGCTCGTCGCCATCCGCGATGCCGAGAGCCGCACGCGCTTTCTCGGCTACCGCGTCGAGCACCACAAGCTGCTCGTTTTCACCCTCTCCGCCATGATCGCGGGCGTGGCCGGCGCGCTCTATGTGCCGCAGGTCGGTATCATCAACCCGTCGGAATTCTCGCCGGCCAACTCCATCGAAGCGGTCGTCTGGGTCGCGGTGGGCGGGCGCGGCACGCTGGTTGGCGCGGCTTTGGGTGCGGTTGTCGTCAACTACCTGAAGACGATCTTCACCACCGGCTGGCTTGCCGCCTACTGGCTGTTTGCGCTGGGCGGCCTGTTCGTGCTGGTCACGCTCGCCATGCCGAAGGGCATCCTCGGCCTGTGGGATCAGGTCAGCGCCAGATTGCGGCCGAAGCCGCCCACCGGCGTGCAGGCAACGAAAGCCGCCCCATGAGCGCCGTCACGCAATCGATCCTCTACCTTGACGGGGTCAGCGTCTCGTTTGACGGCTTCAGGGCGATCCGGGGGCTCAGCCTCGCGCTGGAGACCGGCGAGATGCGGGCCATCATCGGCCCGAACGGGGCCGGCAAGACCACGATGATGGATATCATCACAGGCAAGACCAGGGCGGATGCGGGCGACGTGCTGTTTGACAACGGCAGGATCGACCTGACCCGCTACGACGAGGCGGCGATCGCCGAGCTTGGCATCGGCCGCAAGTTCCAGAAGCCGACGGTGTTCGAAAGCCACACTGTGGCCGACAATGTGCTGCTGGCACTCCAGGGCGCGCGCGGGCCGTTCTCCGCCCTTTTTGGCGCGCGCAACCGGGTGCCCCCGGAGCGGATCGATGCGATCCTTTCAAAGGTCCGGCTCATCGCTCACCGGGAGCGCCTGGCGGGCGACCTGAGCCACGGGCAGAAGCAATGGCTGGAGATTGCCATGCTGCTGGCGCAGGATCCCAAGTTGCTGCTTGTCGACGAACCTGTCGCCGGCATGACCGACGCAGAGACGGAGGCGACGGCCGAACTTCTCAAGGAGATCAACCGGGACCATTCGGTCATCGTCGTCGAGCACGACATGCAGTTCGTGCGCGCGCTCGACTGCAAGGTCACCTGCCTGCACGAAGGCGCGGTCCTGTCTGAAGGGTCACTCGATGCCGTCGCGGCCGATCCGCGCGTGATCGAAGTCTATCTTGGCCGCTGACATGCTGACCGTTGACGCCATCAATCTCCACTACGGCGCGGCGCAGGCGCTGAAATCCGTGTCGCTCACTGCAAAGCCCGGCGAGGTCACCTGCGTGCTTGGCCGCAACGGCGTCGGCAAGACCTCGCTGATGCGGGCGATCGTCGGGCATCAGCCAATCAGCGCGGGCACGATCAGCCTTGGCAGCGAGCGCATCGACGCCCTGAAGCCGGAGGACCGGGCGCGGCGCGGCATCGCCTTCGTGCCGCAGGGCCGCGAGATCTTCCCGCTGCTGACGGTCAGGGAAAATCTCGAGACGGGCTTTGCGCCGCTGCCCCGCGCCGAACGCCACATACCGGACGAACTCTTCGATCTGTTTCCCGTGCTGAAATCCATGCTCGGCCGGCGCGGTGGCGATCTCTCCGGCGGGCAACAGCAGCAACTCTCCATCGCGCGCGCGCTCGTGATGCGGCCCAAGGTGCTGGTGCTGGACGAGCCGACGGAGGGCATCCAGCCCTCCATCATCAAGGATATCGGCCGGACCATCTCCTACCTGCGCAACAAGGGCGGCATGGCGATTATTCTCGTCGAGCAATACTTCGACTTTGCCAGGGAACTTGCCGACGTCTGGCATGTGATGGAGCGCGGCGAAATCGCGCTCGCAGGCGACCGCGCCACCATGAACGAGACGGAAATCCGTCGGCTGATGAGCGTGTGAGGCGAACGCGGAGCAGGGCTTCTACCCGAAACTCACCGTCCCCAGAGCCATGGCAACCGCCGCCTGCACGGGGTCGATGACCGGAACGCCGAGCGCTTCCTCCAGCGCCCTGCGGTGGCGCGCCATGCCGGCGCAGCCCATGACGATGACGTCCGCGCCTTCGATATCCCTGAGTTCCGCGCCCACCGTGATCATGCGGGCGAGCGTGCCATCGCCAGACGCGGTCTCGGCCACGCTCATCTCCAGCGGTCGCTCTCCGGCCAGCCTTTCCATGATGCCCATCTGGCGCATCATGCGGATGTGGCGGGGAATGGAGCGTTTCGCGATGGCGATGACGCCGAAACGCCCACCCCGCGCCAGCGCCGTCAGCAATCCGCATTCGGCGATGCCGAAGACCGGGCGTGGCGTCGCCTCGCGGCAGACGAAGAGGCCGGGATCGGAATAGCAGGCGATGACGAAGGCCCCCGCATCCGGCCGGCCTGCGACGAAACGCGCCAGAGGCAGCGCCACCTGCTCCACATGGGCCTGCGTTTCCACGCCGAACGGCCCCTCGGCAAGCGTCTCGCACAGGATGGGCGGTGCGCCCGGCCGGCGCAGCGGCTCCAGCGCCTCGTCGAAGCCTTTGGTGACAGCCGGGTTGGAATTGGGGTTGATGACGATGATCGGGTTCATGATCGCTTTCGCGGCAAATCTTCAAACGGGGCGAGGCTTCACAGGAGTGGCTGCACAAACTAGGCTCTTCGAGAGAAGGCGCAATACGCTTGCGTTCGGGATGTGCGCGCGGGGGGGCGGGACAGGATGCAGCCGTTTGATCTGGTCATCGCCGGCGGAACCATTGCCACTGCCGTCGATGTCATGCTGGCCGATATCGGCATCCGCGATGGCCGCATCGCCGCGATTGGCCGCGATCTCGGCGCGGCAAAACGCGTGATCGGTGCGAAAGGCAGGCTGGTTCTTCCGGGCGGCGTCGACAGCCACGCCCATATCGAGCAGCTGTCCGCCGCCGGCATCATGAACGCCGACACCTTCGAGAGCGCCACCCGCGCAGCTGCGCTTGGCGGCACGACGACGGTCATCTCGTTTGCGGCCCAGCATGTCGGGATACGGTTGCGGAAAGTGGTCGACGACTACGCCCTGCTCGCAGGAAAGGGCGCGATCATCGACCATTGTTTCCACATGATCGTGGCTGATCCGACGGAGGAGGCGCTGGAAACGGACCTGCCGGCGCTGGTCCGCGAGGGTCACGCCTCGATCAAGCTGTTCATGACCTATGACAAGCTGAAGGTGGACGACGACAAGCTGATCGATGTGCTCGCCCGCGCGCGGGAGCTGAAGGCCATGATCTGCGTCCATGCCGAAAACCACGGCCTGATCGCCTGGATGTCGAAGAAACTCATCGCGAGGGGCTACACCGCGCCGAAATACCACGCGGTGTCCCATCCGCGACTGTCGGAGATCGAGGCGTTCCAGCGCCTGATCGCCATTGCGGAGTTCCTCGACCAGCCGATCATGATCTTTCATGTCTCGACAGCCGAAGGCGCGGCCCTGATCCGGCAGGCGCAGGGGCGTGGGGTTAAGGTGTTTGCCGAGACCTGCCCGCAGTACCTGTTCCTGACGGCAAAGGACCTCGACAAGCCGGGAACCCATGGCGCGAAATGGATGTGCAGCCCGCCACCCCGCACCATCGCCGATCAGGACGCGCTCTGGGCGGCGCTGCTCAGGCGCGATCTTCAGGTCGTCTCGTCCGACCACGCGCCCTATGCCTATGATGCGACGGGCAAGCTTTCGGCTGGCCCGGACGCCACCTTCAAGCAGATGGCGAACGGGTTGCCCGGCCTGACCCAGCGCCTGCCGCTGCTGTTCGACGCGCTGGTCAGCAAGGGGCGCGGAACATTGCAGGATTTCGTGGCGCTCAATTGCACGGAGCCAGCGAAAATCTATGGCCTGCATCCCCGCAAGGGCTCGCTCGCCATCGGCGGAGACGCCGATATCTGCATCTGGGACACGAAAAAGACGGTGACGCTTGCCGACGCCGATGTGGCGGACAACACGCGCTACACGCCCTATTCCGGCCGCCGCGTGAAGGGCTGGCCTGTCCTTGTCATTCGCCGGGGCGAGATCATCGTCGAGGACGGTGTCTGCAACGCCGCTCCGGGCAGCGGCGCGTTCCTGCCGCGCAAGGCGGGAGCCGCCGCAGAGCCCACGGGCCGGCGGCAGCCGGAATGGATACCGGCGCTGAACTTTGGCGCAAAGCTGACCTGACGCGCCGTCAACAGGCTGGAACAGATGGTTTCCACCACGCACTTGACCCAAGCCACTGCCATTTTGAACCCGCACCATCCGTGCGCAATTCCATGGACAACAACACATGACCCCCTTGTCCGCCAGCTTCGCCGATCTGGCACCCATCGAGCGCTACAAGCTGCTGTGCGCCGCGATCTGCCCGCGCCCGATCGCGCTTGTCACCTCTGTCTCGGAGACGGGCGTGGTGAATGCCGCGCCCTTCAGCTTCTTCAACGTGTTCTCGGAGGCCCCCGCGCTGATCGTGCTGGGATTGCAGCACCGCACGAATGCCGAGGGCGGCGTCACGCCGAAGGACACGAGCCGGAACATCCAGCGTTCCGGCGTCTTCGTCGTCAACATGGTGGATGAGGATCTGGCTGCCGGCATGAACATCACGGCCATGGAATTCCCGCCTGATCTCAGCGAGATCAACCCGGCCGGCTTCACGCTGAGGGCGGGTGCCGCGCTTCCCGTTCCGCGCATCGCGGAAGCGCCCTTCGCCTTCGAATGCCGCAAGCACACGACGCTGAGCTTCAGCCCGACGCGCGAGCTGGTGATTGGCGAGGTGGTCCATATCCATGCGCGCGCAGGGCTGGTCGATCCGAAGACCTTGCGCGTGAGCCTCACCGACTACAAGCCGGTGGGCCGCATGTTCGCCAACGGCTACGCCCGCCAGAACGACCGCTTCGACCTTGTCCGCGACAGCTATGCGGAATGGGCGGCGGCAAAGAGTGAGACTGCGGGAGGTTAGAAACCAGGGCAATCGCTTGAAGACCGAGTGTAGGACTATTTCCCTCCTCCTTGCGGGGAAGGGAGTCCGGTTGGCGATTCAAGCGATTGCCCTCGGGTAGAACCCGCCCTGCTCAGCCCCAGAAACCATCGGGAATCTCCAGCAACTTCCCGAACTTGCCGCGCCGGATCATGTGGTCGGCCTCGATGCGCGCATTCTCCAGCACCTCCGCCTCCTTGACGAAGGCCGGCTTGCGGTCGCGCATCGCGATCCGCCCGTCGCAGATCACCGTCGTCACGTCGTTGCCGTTGCAGAAATAGACAAGACGGAAGACCGGCATATGCGGCGGGTAGGTGTGGGGGCGGGCGAGATCGACGAGGATCACGTCGGCCTTCTTGCCCTTCTCCAGCGAGCCGATGTCCTTCTCCATGCCGACCGCCCTGGCCGCGTCAATCGTCGCCATCGCCAGCACCTTGCCCGGCGGCAGCACCTTCGGATCGCGGAAATGCCTGCGGTGGTAGTGCATGCATTGCTGCATGTGGCGGAACATGTCGCCGGAACGGTCAGGCGCGGTCGCGTCCGAGCCGAGGCCGACGGTGACGCCGGCGGCGATCAGCTCCGGGGCCGGGCAGCGGCCGAGCACCGAGGCGATGGCGCTGGGGTTATGCGCGATCTTCGTGTCGGTTTCGGCGCAGATGCGGATCTCGTCGTCCGTCAGGTCCGTGGAATGCGACAGCAGCGCCTCGGGGCCGAGGATGCCCATCTCATGGGCATAGGCGACCGAGCCCTTCGAATGGCCGTCCTGCGTGAAGACCAGCCCGCGCTCGCGCGCAAGCCGGCTCACCTCCACGGCCTGCGCCCGCGCCTTCGCCATGTCATCGGCGGAAAGCTCGCGCTTGTGCTCGTCGCGCAGCGTCGGCGTGATCAGGGCCACGTTGAGGCGCTGGCCCTGTTTGCCGTGCCAGCTGTCGATCAGCGTCCTGCAGGTGGCAAGCTGCTGCTCGTAGCTCACGGGAAAGCTCTTGGCCTTCTCGCCGCTCCACTTGGCATAGGTGCGCGGATGCGGCGGCCGCGTGGGTCCGATGGCGACGATGGAGCGGGTGCCCACTTCGGCGACGCCATCGAAATGTGCGTCGCCATAGATCGGGTCATCCGTCCGCATGATCGTGTCGCCACCACCCAGCAGCGACACGCCGGTCGTCACGCCGAACCTGAGTCGTTCAAGCGCCGCAAGCTGCGCCTCCGCCCGCCAGAATTCCGGCGTCGAACCCACGGTGTAGGCCCAGCCGCAGGCGTCGTACCAGGCCTTGGAATCACCGCCGCCCAGCGTCTTGATGAAGCCGTGGCCGGCATGGGCATGGACATCGACCAACCCCGGCATCACCGCCTGTCCGGTGGCGTCGATGGTCTTCTTCGCGCTGTGCCGGGCCGCAAGCGCCGTCGTGGTTCCGACATCGACGATGCGGTCTTTCGCGATGGCCACCGCGCCATCGTCGATGACGCGGCGCTTGCCATCCATCGTCACGACGGTTCCGTGGATGATCAGGAGATCGATGTCGGCCATGGGTGTCCTCCGGCAGGAATGCGCGCCCCGATGCGATCGACGCGGGGCACAAGGTCAATGAGTTCGCGGGTATAGGGATGGGTGGGCGCGGCAAAAAGCGTTTCTGCATCGGCAAGCTCGACGACCTTGCCCTGCTTCATGACGGCAACGCGGTCGCACATCTGGCGGATCACCGCGAGATCGTGGCTGATCAGCAGCACCGTCAGGCCGTTGCTTGCCGAAAGATCCCTGATCAGGTTGAGGATCTGCGCCTGCACCGACACGTCGAGCGAGGAGGTCGGCTCGTCGCAGATCAGCAGCCGGGGCCTTGCGGCGAGCGCACGGGCAATCGAAATACGCTGGCGCTGCCCGCCGGAGAAGGCGAAGGGAAAGCGCCCGGCATGGGCGGGATCGAGGCCGACCGCCTCCAGCAGCAGCCTCGCGTCCGCATCGGCTTCCTGGCGGTTCGTGGCGAGATCGTAGAACAGCACCGGCTCGGCGAGGATGCTGCCCACGCGCATGCGCGAGTTGAGCGAAGCGTAGGGGTCCTGGAAGATCATCTGCAAAGCCTGCCGGGTGGACCGCCGCCCGCCCGTGCCGGTGACAGTGCGGCCCTCGAACAGCAACTCGCCAGCCGTCGGCTTCACGAGGCCGGCGATGACGTTGGCGAGCGTGCTCTTGCCGGAGCCGCTCTCTCCCACGATGCCGAGCGTCTCGCCGCGCCGGACTGCAAGCGAGACATCTTCCACCGCCCGGAAGGCGTGGCCCGCACGGCCGGGGATCCAGCCGCGCGTCACATAGTCGACCGTGATGTTCCGGAGTTCGAGGATCGGCCCTGCCTCTGCCTTGCTGGCGACGGGCGCACGCGCGGCCACCGCGCGGCGCGCCTCTGATGCCGCTCTGCCCTCGCTGTCATCGACGACGGCAAAGCGGGCCAGCCGCGCGCCGAGCCTTGGCACGGCTGCCATGAGGTTGCGGGTGTAGGTGTGCTCCGGTGCGGTGAGCACGTCTGCGACGCGTCCCTGCTCGACTGCCCTGCCACGCTGCATGACGGTGACGCGGTCCGCGCATTCCGCCACGACGCCCATGTTGTGCGTCACCAGCATGACGCCGAGGCCGCGCGCGGCGGTGAGCCTGCGGATCAGATCGAGGATCTGCGCCTGGATCGACACGTCGAGCGCCGTCGTCGGCTCGTCGGCGACCAGCAGCTTCGGCGCACAGGAAAGCGCGCAGGCGATGACCACGCGCTGCCGCTGGCCGCCCGAGAGCTGGTGCGGATAGGCCGAAAGGCGCCGCTCCGGCTCCGGAATGCCGACGTCGGTGAGCAACGCGATGGCCCGTTGCCGCGCCTCAGCCGCGCTCAACCCCAGATGATGGCGCATCGTTTCGGTCAGCTGCGCTTGAATCGTGAAGAGCGGATTGAGGCTCGTCATCGGGTCCTGGAAGATCACGCCGATATCGCGGCCGAGCGCCAGGCCATAGCCCTTGCCTGTCAACGGATCGAGCCGGCGTCCGGCGATCAGGATCTCGCCTTGCGTGATCCGGCCGGGCTTCTCGATCAACCCGATCAGCGCGTTGGCCACCGTTGTCTTTCCTGCACCGGACTCGCCGACCACGGCATGGATTTCGCCGGGCGCAATGGTGAGCGACACACCATCGACCGCCACGAGCGCTGCACCCGCCTGCGGATATTCGACACGAAGATCGCGGATTTCGAGGGCGGGCACATCACCCATGGGCGCGCCGTTCATTGGCGCGCCCTCAGCTTGGGATTGAAGCGGTCGCGCAGATGATCGCCCAGCAGGTTCACGGCGAGCACGAGAATCACCAAGGTCAGCGCGGGAAACAGCGCGATCCACCAGATGCCGGAGAAGACAAACTCGTTGCCGATGCGGATGAGCGTGCCCAGCGACGGATAGGTTGGCGGCATGCCGACGCCGAGAAACGACAGCGTCGCCTCGGTCAGCACAGCCCCCGCAAGATGGATCGTTGCGATCACCAGCACGGGGCTGATCACATTGGGCAGGATATGCCGGAACATGATGCGCGGGCGCGAGAAGCCGATGACGCGCGCAGCCTTCACATAGTCGCGCGCGCTTTCCACCATGGCGGCGGCGCGGACTGTGCGGGCATATTGCACCCAGTCATGGATGGCGATGGCGGCGATCAGGATCAGCGTCGCGTATCGCGGATCGGCCGCATCGGGAACCAGCGCGCGGGCAAGCCCGGCGACCAGCAGCGCCAGCAGGATTGTCGGAAAGGAGAGGATCACGTCGCCCAGCCGCATGATCGCGGCATCGACCCTGCCGCCAAGATAGCCGGCCGCGAGTCCGAGACATACGCCGAGCGTGGCGGCGCAGAGCACCGCACCGATGCCGATCAGGAGCGAGACGCGCAGACCATAGAGAATGGCCGAGAGCATGTCGCGGCCCTGGTTGTCCGTGCCAAGCAGAAAGCGCGGATCGCCGCCCGCTGCCCAGCGTGGCGGGATTTCGCTGTCCAGCAGGTTGTAGCTCGCGAGATCCAGCGGATTGGCCGGCGAGATCAGCGGGGCCAGCAGCGCCGCGAGGATCAGCGCAAGGGCGACGCCCAGCCCCAACAGCGCCGCGAGAGGCCAGCGGTGGCCATCTGTCCGTGCCATCACGCCGCCCTCAGGCGCGGATCGACCAGCGCATAGACCACGTCCACCGCCATGTTGATCGCCACGAAGATCAGCCCGACGAACAGCAGATAGGCCGACATCACCGGCAGATCGACAAACGACACCGCCTGGATGAACAGCAGGCCCATGCCCGGCCATTGAAACACCGTCTCGGTGACGATGGCGAAGGCGATGAGCGAGCCGATCTGCAGGCCCGTCACCGTGATGACGGGCATCAGCGCATTTCTCAGGGCCAGCCGGAAATGCACATGCCCCGCCGGCAGGCCACGTGCACGGGCATAGCGGATGTAGTCGGACGACAGCACATCCAGCATTTCGGAGCGCACCAGACGCATGATCAGCGTCAGCTGGAACAGCGACAGCGTCACGGCGGGCAGCACCAGCGAGCGCCAGCCGCTGGCGGTCAGGAACCCGGTTGACCACCAGCCGATCTGCACCACGTCGCCGCGGCCGAAGGACGGCAGCCATTTCAGCGTGACCGCAAAGATCAGGATCAGCACAATGCCGGTGACAAAGGTGGGCGTCGAGATGCCGACGAGCGTGAGGCTCTGGATCAGCCTTGTCAGCAGGCCATTCGGCTTCAGCGCAGAATAAACGCCCAATGGAATGCCGATGCCGAGCGACAGGATCGTCGCCACCAGCACCAGCTCCAGCGTCGCCGGCAGCCGCTCCGCGATCAGGCCAGCAACCGGGCGCTGGTTGCGGTAGGAGACGCCAAGCTGGCCCGTCGCCGCGCGGCCGACGAACTGTGCGTATTGCACGACGATGGGCCGATCAAGGCCCAGCGCCTCGCGCATCTCCGCCCGTTCTGCAACTGTCGAATCCTCGCGCGCCATGGAGCGCACGGGATCGCCGACGAAGCGGAAGATCACAAAGGCGACCGCTGTGACGGCCAGCATCACCAGCAGCGCCTGCGACAGGCGCGAGAGGAGAACGCGAAACATCGCGGCGCGCCGCGCCCTGTCAGTTCACCTTCGCATACCAGAGCCGCACGTATTCATCGGCAAAGACCGGCACCTCGATGTTGCGCTTCATCGCCCAGGAGACAGGCTGCTGATGCAGCGGCAGGAAGTAGGTCTCTTCCCGGCTGATGCGGAAGGCTTCCTGCATCAGGCTGAGGCGCTTCGGCTCGTCCAGTTCCACCGCGACCTGCTGGGTGATGCGGTCAAGCCTTGGGTCCGACAGGCCGTTGGGATTGTTGCCGCCCATCGCGCCGGCCTTGGTGTGCATGAGGGCGGAGAGCACCGAATAACCGTCCATCGGCGGAAGCGTTGCCCACCCGAGCATGTAGACATCCGCCTCACCCTTGTCGACCATGGCGAAATACGACGAGCGCGTCTGGCTCTTCAGCTCCACCTGCACGCCGATGCGCGTCCACATGGCGGCGATGGCCACGCAGGTCTGTTCGTCGGCGATGTAGCGGTCGTTCGAGCAGTCGAGCCTGGTCTTGAAACCATTCGGGAACCCGGCCTCCGCCAGCAGCGCGCGGGCCTTGCCAGCGTCGAAGGCGAGCGGCGCATCGAGTGCCGCGACATAGCCGGGGATTGGCGGCGCAACCATGGTGCCCACGGTGCGCGACTTGCCGCGCATGATCCGCGACTGGATCGTGGCGAGATCGACGGCATGCGAGAACGCCTGGCGCACGCGCTTGTCCTTCATCGGGTTCGGCTTGCCGGGGTCGCCATGCAGTTCGTCGCGGTAGTTGAAGCCGAGGAAGATCAGGCGCAGGCTCGGCTCCTCGACCACCTTGAAACCGTCAGCAGCGCCGATGCGCGCCAGATCCTGCAAGGGCGCAGGTGCCATCATGTCGATCTCGCCCGACAGAAGGGCTGCCACGCGCGTGGCGTCGGATCGGATCGGCCGGAACTCGATGCGGGTGAGATTGTGCTCCGCCTTGTCCCACCAGTTCGGATTGACGACGAGATTGGTGCCCTGATCCGGGCGGTAGCTCTCCAGCATGAAAGGGCCGGTGCCGTTGGCGTTGGTGGACGCGAAGGTGGTGAGGTTGCGCGTCATGTTGCCGGGCGTGACGGCGTTGTTTGCCTCCAGCCATTCCCTGTCCATGATGAAGATGCCGGTGAGATCGTTCAGCAGCAGCGGATAGGGCCCCTTGAGGACGAAATCGACGGTGAGATCATCGACCTTTTCGGCCTTCTCGACGTTGGAGAGGTTGCCGCGCGCCCGCGCGTCCGGATGCAGCAGGCGGGTGACGGAGGCCACCACGTCATCGGCGGTGAAGGCATTGCCGTTGTGGAACTTCACGCCCGGCCTGAGCGTGAAGCGCCAGCGATTCGGCTCCACGATGCGCCATGCCGTCGCCAGCCCCGACTGGATCTGCAGATCGCGGCCGCGCCGGACCAGCGGATCATAGATGTGGTGATGCATGTTGGAGGTGAAGCTCTCCGTATGCGCGTAGGGGTCCATGGTCGCGATATCGCCCTGCGACGACCATTTCAGCGTCCGAGCCTCCGCGCCGACCGCGAGCACTCCCAGTATCGCGGCCGCCGCCGCACCCATCCGCCAAAATGCCATGACATCCCCTCCCTGCCTGCTTGATCTGCAATTTATGCACGACGGCCGCGCCAAGGCTAGCTGTAAAGCCGGCGCAGGGATTTCCGGTCGGGCCAACGCTGCATCACCCTGTTCCCGCTGGCTTGAACCGCTTTGGGAAATGTCGAAATCTGCGGGTAGTTGATCTCAACGTTATCGGCGGCACTCCGCAAATCGCGCGTCTGCGTGATCGGGTGTCTGGAGCCTTGCGGCATGCGGTCAAACAGGGACGGCGACACCATGGCGCGATCCTTGCTATTTTCTGAAGCAAGCTGATTGTCACAGCAAGAACAGGCATCTCCGAAAGGCCCCACCGATGCATCACTACCTCGACGCCAGCGCCGCCAATTGCCATTGGGGATATTTCGAGGCAGCGCGCGGTCCGCGCCTGACCATCCGGAGCGGTGACACGGTGATGATCGACACATTGACGGGAGCGCCCGAAATGGTGCCGCCCGCGCCGTTTCATACGCCGCCGGAGCTGTTTGACGTCCACAAGCATTGCGAGCGCTTCGCCGGCGCGCCGCATATCCTCACCGGGCCTGTTGCGGTGGAAGGGGCAGAGCCCGGCGATGTGCTGGAAGTGCGCATCCTTGACGTGAAGCTCAGGCAGGACTGGGGCTTCAACTTCATCCGTCCGCTGGGCGGCACGCTGCCGGATGCGTTTCCGGAGGGGCGCATCCTCAACATTCCGCTGGATCACGAGAAGATGCTGGGCCGCCTGCCGTTTGGCGTCGACATCCCGTTGAAGCCATTCTTCGGCATCATGGGTGTCTCGCCGCCCAGATCCTGGGGGCGCTGCACCTCGGTCATCCCGCGTGCTTTCGGCGGCAACATCGACAACAAGCAGCTGGTGGCGGGCACGACGCTTTATCTGCCGGTGCATGTGGCCGGTGCCAACTTCTCCTGCGGCGACGGGCATGGCGCACAGGGCGACGGCGAGGTCTGCCTCACGGCCATCGAAACGGCTCTGCAGGGAACATTTGAACTCATCGTCCGCAAGGACATGAAGCTCGTCCAGCCGCGCGCCGAGACGGCGACCCACATCATCACCATGGGTTTCGACGCCAGCCTAGACCGCGCCATGGAGATCGCGCTGAAGGAGATGATCGACTACATCGTCGAGACCCGTAACATCGCGCCCATCGACGCCTATACGCTTTGCTCCGTCGGCGTGGATTTCCATGTGACGCAGACCGTGAACACGTCCAAGGGCGTGCATGGCATGCTTCCGAAGTCGCTTTTCGCCTAGCAGGCTGTTGAAAAACTCCAGGCTGATCGTCATTGCGAGGAGCGAAGCGACGAAGCAATCCAGAAACCACGCTTAAACCTGCGGAAGCGCATGGTTTTTTGCTGGAAACGTCGTCTGGATTGCTTCGCTTTGCTCGCAATGACGGGAACGGATTTGTTTTTCAACAGCCTGCTAGCCGCGCGGCAATGCGCTGAAGGCGTCACGCACGCCGAAGATGTGGCGAAGCATCGCTGTCTGCGCTCCCGCGCGGTCGCCTTTGAGTGCAGCCTGGACGATGCCCTCGTGCTCGGCATGCGACGCCGCCAGGCGGCCGAGCGAGCGGAACTGCGCGCGGCGGAAAGGCTGTAGCCTGAGCCGCGTTTCCTTCGTCAGGTCGGCAAGGAAGCTGTTCTTCGCGCCGGCGTAGATTTGGTTGTGGAACGCGTCATTGGCGGTGGTGTAGGTCTCCATGTCGCCAGCGCGCACCAGCGTTGCCATCGCGGCATGGGCGCGGGCCAGCGCGTCACGCTCCGCCGGCGTCATCTGCTCGGCTGCATAGCCCGCGCAAAGCGCCTCCAGCTCTGCCATCACCTGAAAGAGTTCGCCGAGCTTCACGTCCGACAGGGCCGCGACCTCGGCCCCCTGGCGCGGCCGATGGTGGATCAATCCGCCGGCAGCCAGCAGCCGCAGCGCCTCGCGGATGGGCGTGCGCGACACGCCGAAACGGGCCGCCAGACCGTGCTCGTCCAGTGCAGAACCGGGCTGCCGGTCGCCGCTGAGGATCTCGCGCGCCAGTTCGGAGCGGATGCGTTCGGCCTGCGTCATGGGCAGCGGATACTGTGCATGCGAGAGGCAATCAACGCCTTATTATTAGGCATATTCGACAGGTTTGTATGCAATTCTGATGCCCATATCTGCATTTGGGTCGATTGCGGCTGCAACAGCCCGCTTGGCATGGTCCTCGCTTTCAATTCCGGCAGATCAATCACCAGGAGGGCTAACCATGCGCCGTCGCGAATTCCTGAAGTCCACCGCTGCTGCCGCTGCCGGCGTCACAGCCCCCGCCGTTTGGTCGCGCGATGCCGCCGCCCAGGCGCGCAACGAGACCCTGCTCGCGATCTCGGAGAACGCGCCCAACAGCCAGGACATCCACGGCGTCGGTGCCAACCGACCGGCCTACGAGGTGTCGTGGAACAGCTACGACCGGCTGATGACCTATGGCGTCAAGAAGGACGCGAACGGCAACGATCACTACGACTACACGAAGATCGAGGCGGAACTCGCCGAGGACATGAACGTCGGCGCGAACAGCATCACCTTCAAACTCAAGCGCGGCGCGAAGTTCCACGACGGCGCGCCGGTGACGGCGAAGGACGTGAAGTGGTCCTTTGACCGCGCGGTCACCGTCGGCGGCTTCCCGACCTTCCAGATGAAGGCCGGCAGCCTGGAGAAGCCGGAGCAGTTCGTCGTCGTCGATGACAACACGTTCCGCATCGACCTGCTGCGCAAGGACCATATGACCATCCCCGATCTCGCCGTGCCTGTGCCGGCGATCTACAATGCGGAACTCTGCAAGAAGAACGTCACGGCGCAGGATCCCTGGGCCATGGAGTTCACCAAGGCCAATGGCGCGGGCGGCGGGGCCTACAAGGTGACCCGCTGGCAGCCGGGCACGGAAGTCGTCTACGAGCGTTTCGACGACTGGAAGGGCGGGCCGATGCCCAAGCTCCGCCGCGTCATCTGGCGCACGATACCCTCCGCAGGCAACCGCCGGGCGCTGCTGGAGCGGGGCGATGCCGACATCTCCTTCGATCTGCCCAACAAGGACTTCCAGGAGCTGAAGGCGGCCCGCGCGCTGACCGTCATCGGCACGCCGGTCGAGAACGCGCTCCAGTACATCGGCATGAACGCCAAGGAAGGCCCCTTCACCAATCCAAAGGTGCGGCAGGCGGTGGCCTTCGCCATCCCCTACCAGAAGATCATGGAGGCGGTGCTCTTTGGCCAGGCCAACCCGATGTTCGGCGACGCCGACAACGTGACCACCGGCTTCGAGTGGCCGCAGAAGCACGGCTACACAACAGATATCGCCAAGGCCAAGGCGCTGATGGCGGAAGCCGGCGTGCCCAACGGCTTCGAGACGACACTGTCCTTCGATCTGGGTCTTGCCAGCGTCAACGAGCCTCTGGCGATCCTCGTGCAGGAAAGCCTCGCCCAGATCGGCATCCGCCTCACCATCAACAAGGTGCCGGGCGCGAACTGGCGCAACGAGCTACTCAAGAAGAACATGCCGATGATCACCAACACCTTCGGCGGCTGGCTGAACTATCCGGAATACTTCTTCTTCTGGGCCTATCACGGCCAGAACGCCGTGTTCAACACGATGGCATACCAGAACGCGAAGATGGACGGCTTCATCGACGCGGCCCGCACGGCAGGCGCCAACGCCGACAAGGCCGCCTATGAAGCGGCGGTGAAGGGCTTCGTCGATCTCTCCTTCGACGAGGTGCCGCGCATCCCGCTCTACCAGCCGCTGCTCAACGTCGCGATGCAGAAGGGCATCACCGGTTATCGCTACTGGTTCCACCGGCAGCTCGATTATCGCCAGCTGGCGAAGGCCTGAGCCGTCGGGTGCGTGCTTCGAGACGCGCCTCTGGCGCTCCTCGGCATGAGGGCCGTTGGGGATAGAATTCGCCAACATTCCTCATGCTGAGGAGGCGAGGAACGCGCCGTCTCGAAGCACGTACAACGCTCAACAACAGAAAACGCCATGCTCACCCTCATCCTCAACCGGCTGATGCTGGCGATCCCGAGCCTGATCGGCGTGGTGATCGTCACCTTCCTGCTCACCCGCGCGCTGCCGGGCGATCCGGCGGCGTATTTCGCCGGTCCTGCCGCGACGGAGCAGGCGATCGCGGAGATCCGCGCCAAGCTGGGAACCGACCGGCCGCTGATCGAGCAGTTCGGCCGCTATGTCAGCGAGCTGGCGCGCGGCGAGTTGGGGAACTCGCTCACGACAGGGCGACCGGTGGCGAAGGAGATCGTCGAGCGCCTGCCGGCCTCCGCTGAACTGACGCTGATTGGCTTGCTTCTGGCGGTGCTGGTGGCGGTGCCCATGGGCATTCTTGCCGCCACCAAGCCCAACTCCGCCATCGACCACGCAACGCGCATTGTCTCCACGGCGGGCGTTTCGCTGCCGGTGTTCTTCACCGGCCTGCTGCTGATCTACTTCTTCTACTACCGGCTCGGCTGGTCGCCTTCGCCCGTGGGGCGGCTCGATGTCTTTTTGTCCGCGCCCAACCAGATCACCGGATTTTACCTCATCGATGCCGTACTGGCGCGGGACGGCGAGGTGTTCATCGGCGCGCTGAAGCAGCTCATCCTGCCGGCGCTCACACTCGCGATCTTCGCTCTCGCCCCCATCGCGCGCATGACGCGGGCGTCGATGCTCGCGGTGTTGTCATCCGATTTCGTCCGCACGGCGCGGGCGAGCGGGCTATCCTCACACACGGTCGTCGTCACCTATGCCTTCCGGAACGCCGTGCTCCCGGTCATCACCACGCTCGGCATGGTCCTCTCCTTTCTGCTCGGCGCGAATGTGCTGGTCGAGAAGGTCTTCGCCTGGCCGGGCGTCGGCTCCTTCGCGGTGGAGGCGCTCATCGCCTCGGACTATGCGCCGGTGCAAGGCTTCGTTCTGACCATGGCGGCGCTCTATGTGGCGCTCAACCTTGCCATCGATGTCGCCTATGGGCTGATTGATCCGCGCGTCAGGATCGAATCGTGAGCGTGGTCACTTCCTCCGGCGGTTTCGCCCATGCCCGCTACGTCATCGGCGAGAATCCCGTGACGGGCTTTGCCTTCGGGCTGTTCCTGCTGATCCTGCTGGCGGCCATCTTTGGGCCGCTGATCGTTCCCTATGATCCGCTGGCGAGCAACACGACGAGCGCCCTGCAGGGGCCGTCCGCCCGCCACTGGTTTGGCACGGACCAGCTGGGCCGCGACATCTTCAGCCGGGTGGTGGTGGCGACGCGGCTCGACCTCACCATCGCGGTCGCCTCCGTGGCACTGGTGTTTGCGCTTGGCGGCCTGTCCGGCGTTGCCGCCGGCTACTTCGGCGGCTGGATCGACCGGATCGTCATGCGCATCGCCGACACGATCATGGCCTTTCCGCTGTTCGTGCTGGCCATGGGCATCGTGGCGGCGCTCGGCAATTCCGTGATCAACATCATCATCGCCACAGCCATCGTGAACTTTCCGCTCTACGCCCGCGTCGCCCGCTCCGAGGCGAACATCCGCCGCGAGGCAGGCTATGTCGAAGCCGCGCGGCTTTCCGGCAACGGCGACATGCGCATTGTGCTCACCCAGATCCTGCCGAACGTCTTTCCCATCATGGTGGTGCAGATGTCGCTGACCATGGGCTACGCCATCCTCAATGCGGCTGGGCTGTCCTTCATCGGCCTTGGCGTTCGCCCGCCGACGCCGGAGTGGGGCATCATGGTGGCGGAGGGTGCGGCCTTCATGGTGTCGGGGGAATGGTGGATCGCCTTCTTTCCCGGCGTGGCACTGATGCTGGCTGTCTTCTGCTTCAACCTGCTGGGCGATGGCTTGCGCGATATCGTCGATCCGAGAAAGCGGACCTGATGGCGGCGCCTGCGCTCCTCGTCGACGGGCTTTCCGTCGCATTCCGCACCCGCTCCGGCGTGGTGAAGGCGCTGGAGCGTGTCTCCTTCCGTGTGGCCAAGGGCGAGACGGTGGCGGTCGTCGGCGAATCCGGCTCGGGCAAGAGCGTCACGGCCTATGCGATCATGGGCATCCTCGATGCTGCCGGAAAGGTGACCGGCGGCCGGGCGATGCTCGGCGGGCTCGATCTGTTGGGAGCTCCCAACGAGGTGCTGGCTGGCGTGCGCGGCCGCGAGATCGCGATGATCTTCCAGAACCCGCGCACCGCGCTCAACCCCATCCGCCGTGTGGGACGACAGATCGCAGACGTGCTGCGCCGCCACGCCAACGTGACGCCGAATGCCGCGCCCGGCGAGGCGGTGAAGCTGCTGGAAAGCGTCGGCATCACCGATCCGGCGCGCCGCGCCATGGCCTATCCTTTCGAGCTGTCGGGCGGCATGTGCCAGCGTGTGATGATCGCGATTGCGCTCGCTGCCCGGCCCTCGCTGCTCATTGCCGACGAGCCGACGACAGGCCTTGATGTCACGACACAGGCCATCATCATGGACATCATCGCCGAGCGGGCGAAAGCCACCGGCATGGCAACCGTGTTCATCACCCATGATCTGGGGCTGGCGGCGGAGCGCGCCGACCGGATCGTGGTGATGCATGCCGGTCATGTGGTGGAGTGCCAGCCAACGGCGGCGCTCTTCGCCAATCCGCGCCATCCCTACACGGCCGAGCTGATCGCCGCGACGCCTGGTCACTCCAGCCGGCTTGCCGATCTCACCACCATCGGCGGCGGCTTGCCGGACCTGCGACAGGCCGCGTTACCCAACTGCCGCTACATCGGTCGTTGCCCGCGCAGGCTTGGACAGTGCGAGGGCGCGCTGCCCCATGTCGATCCACTCCACGAGAGCGCCGTTGCCTGCTGCAATCCGTCAGGCGGGGAGCGCGTCGCGGCATGAGGCCCGAACCCCTCCTCGATGTGGCGGAACTGTCGAAGCGCTACGTGCTGCCGCAACCGGGAAACGCGGCGATGCAGCTTGTCCGGCGTTTTCGCGAAGGCCCGAAGGCCGCGCCGCGCCTGCACGCGGTCGATGACGTCAGCTTCACCATCGGCAAGGGCGAGACCGTTGGACTCGTCGGCGAGAGCGGCTGCGGCAAGTCCACGCTGGTGCGCCTCGTTTCGCGGCTGATCGACGGCGAGGGCAGCATCCGGCTTTCCGGCCGCGAGCTGACCCACACACCGGCCAAACGCTTCGCTGCTTCGCCAGACCGCGCCCGCGTGCAGATGGTGTTCCAGGACGCGGGCGAGAGCATCAACCCGCGCTACACGGCCTTCGCCGCCATTGCCGATCCGCTGAAGCGGTTGCGCGGCCTGCGGGGCGCGGCGCTGACGGCGAAGGTGGAGGAGGCGGCGGAACGCTGCGGATTGCCGTATGAGTTGCTGTCGCGCTTCCCGCACCAGCTGTCAGGCGGCCAGCGCGCCCGCGTCGGCATCGCGCGCGCTGTCGCGGTGGAGCCGGAGTTGCTCATTCTGGATGAGCCGACAGCGGCGCTCGATGTCTCGGTGCAGGTGGTGATCCTCCAGCTGCTGGATCAGCTCAAGCGCGAGCTTGGCATGAGCTATCTCTTCGTCAGCCATGATCTCAACGTGGTGCGCCTGCTTTGCGACCGCGTGCTGGTGATGTATCTCGGCAAGATCGTGGAGAGCGGCCCCGCGCGGGAGGTTTTCGCCAATCCGCAGCATCCCTATACCCGCGCGCTGGTGGACGCCGTGCCGGATGCCGCCCGGCCAGCCGAAAACCGCATTCGCCTCAAGGGCGAAATCCGCAGCCCCGTCGATCCCGATCCCGACGCCTGCCGCTTCTTCGGGCGTTGCCCACGCGGCGAGGCGCTGTGCGGCAAGGCGATGCCCACGCTCGCGCCGATCACGCCCAACCGCCACGCCGCCTGCCATTTCGCCATGGACATCAGCACGACATGACCGTTCCCATCCTCCCCGCAATGCCAACGCTGCCCGCGCTTGCCTCCTTCTACGATGAGGGCGGCACGCCGCACGACATCGTGGCGCAGGTCTATCGACGCATCGCGGCGCTCGACGATCCGGGCGTTTTCATCACACTTCTGCCCGAGGCGGACGCGTTGGCGGCGGCAGCGGCCTTGCCGCCCCGCGTTGCCTCGCTGCCGCTCTGGGGCGTCCCTTTCGCGGTCAAGGACAACATTGACGTGGCGGGGTTGCCAACGACCGCCTGCTGTCCCGGCTTCGCCCATGTTCCGGAGGTCTCCGCGACTGTGGTGGACAAACTCCGTGCTGCGGGCGCGATCCTGATCGGCAAGACGAACCTCGACCAGTTCGCGACGGGCCTCGTCGGCGTGCGCACGCCCTATCCGGTGCCGAAAAACGCCATCGATCCGGCGCTCGTTCCCGGTGGCTCATCGTCTGGCTCGGCGGTCGCGGTGGCGCAGGGGCTGGTCAGCTTTGCGCTCGGCACGGATACGGCAGGCTCCGGCCGCGTGCCGGCGGCGCTCAACAACATCGTCGGGCTGAAGCCCAGCGTCGGTGCCGTCTCGATGGCGGGCGTGCTGCCCGCCTGCCGCACGCTCGATTGCGTCTCGGTCTTCGCGCTGACCGTTGACGATGCGTGGCAGGCCTATACCGTCATGGCCGGCCATGACCCTGCCGATCCCTACAGCCGCGCCATTCCGCCCAGAGCGGCGGCGGCCGAGCCGACACCTGTGATCGGCATTCCGCGCGAGGAAGATCTCCGCTTCTTCGGCGATGCCATGCAGGAAGCGGCGTGGCGCGCCGGTGTCGCTCAGCTTGAGCGCTTGGGCGCCACTCTCAAGCCCGTCGACCTGACGCCCTTCTTCGAGGTCGCGGCGCTCCTCTACGAAGGCCCATGGGTGGCGGAACGCCACGCGGCCATCGCCCATGTGCTGGCGCGCGATCCCGACATCGTCCATCCGGTGACACGAAAGATCATCGCGGGTGCGGATGGTTTCTCGGCAAGTGCGCTGTTCAGGGCGCAGTACCGGCTGCAGGAACTGAAGCGCCTCACCGCGCCGGTGTGGAAATCGATCTCGATGCTCGCCGTGCCGACCACACCCGTCTCGCCGACGCTGGCCGATCTCGACGCCGACCCGATCACGCCCAACAGCCGCTGCGGCACCTACACCAACTTCGTCAACCTGCTCGATCTGGCGGCACTCGCCGTGCCGGGGCCATTCCGATCAGATGGACGCGCGGCGGGGCTGACCTTCATTGCGCCTTCGGGACATGATGGCAGGCTCGCGGCCTTCGGCCAGATGTTCCACGCGGCTTCCGGTGTGGGACTGGGCGGCAGCGCGACGGAGACGCCGGCGCTGTCGCCGCTGACGACCGCCGGCAACGACGGCCTGATCGAGATCGTCGTGGTCGGCGCGCATCTTTCCGGCATGCCGCTGAACCATGAGCTCACCGGCAACGGCGGCGTCTGCCGCCGTGCGGTCGCGACCACTGCCGACTACCGCTTTCACGCGCTCGCCGGCGGCCCGCCCAAGCGGCCGGGGCTGCTGCGCGTGGCGGACGGCACCGGTGCGCCGGTGCTCACCGAGGTCTGGGCGTTGCCGCCCGAAGGCTTCGGCCGCTTCGTGCAGGGCATCCCGTCGCCGCTCGGCATCGGCACGCTGCGGCTGGCCGATGGCACCACGCCCAAGGGCTTTCTCGTCGAGCCCGAGGGCCTGAAGGGGGCCGAGGCTATCTCGCGCCATGGCGGCTGGCGGGCCTACATCAAGTCACTGGCGTGAGTGTGGTGTGTGCTTCGAGACGCGCCTTTGGCGCTCCTCAGCATGAGGGCCGTTGCAACAACGGTCCTCATGCTGAGGAGGCGCAAAGCGCCGTCTCGAAGCACGCACAACGCCAGAGCCGCATGGAGGAACTGGAGCAATGACCGAACCCTTTGACCCTCAAGCCTATACCCACGCCATGGCCAAGGCGCTCGATCTGCCGCTCGACGCGGCTGATCCGGCGGCGGTGGCGGCCAATGTCGCGGTGGCCTTCCGCCTCGCCCCGCTTTTCCTGTCCTTTCCCCTCGATGACGAGGCGGAGCCCGCGCCGGTGTTCGACGCCTGCGAGGCCAAGCCATGAACGATAGGGCCATGAACAATACAGCCATGACCGACTGGACCAGAGAACCCGCCCATGCCATCGCGGCTGCCATCCGCGCTGGCCAGACAAGCGCCATGGCCGTGACCAACGCGCATCTGGCGGCCATCGCAGCGCGCAACCCGGAGTTGGTCGCCTACACCGACATCACCGCCAGCCGCGCCCTCACGAAGGCCGCCGCCATCGACGCGGCCCATGCGAAGGGCGAGGCGCTGCCGCCGCTTGCGGGCGTGCCTTTCGCTGTCAAGAACCTGTTCGATGTTGTGGGACTGCCGACGCGGGCGGGATCGCTGATCAACCGTGAGCGCGCGCCGGCGACGAGGGATGCGACGCTCATCACACGCATGGAGGCGGCCGGCGCGGTGCTGCTGGGCGCGCTGAACATGGGCGAATATGCCTATGATTTCACCGGCCGGAACGCCCACGACGGCCACGCGCGCAACCCGCATGACACGACGCGGATGACCGGCGGATCGTCGGGCGGCTCGGGTGCCGCCGCAGCGGGCGGGCTTGCGGCGATCACGCTTGGCTCGGATACCAATGGTTCCATCCGCGTGCCGGCGTCGCTCTCGGGGCTTTTCGGCCTGAAACCGACGTATGGCGCGTTGTCGCGGGCGCGGACCTTCCCCTTCGTCGCGAGTTTCGATCACCTGGGGCCGCTGGCCCGCTCGGCCATCGATCTGGCGCTGGCCTTCGACGCCATGGCGGGGCCGGATGCGGCTGATCCCGTCTGCCGCAGGACGCCGGCTTCGCCCGTGATGCCAGAGCTCGCAAAGGGGCTTGGCAGCCTTAGGATCGGCGTTGCGGGAGGCTATTTCCGCCGCGTGGGAACAGCTGAGGCTTTCGCTGCGGTTGATACCCTCGCTGCGCATCTTGGCGCGACCGCGACCATCGAGATGCCCGAGGCGCATCGGGCACGCGCTGCCGCATTCATTATTACAATGATCGAGGGCGGCGCGCTGCATGCCGACCGGTTGCGTGAACGGGCGGGCGACTTCGACCCGGAGGTGCGCGACCGGCTGATTGCCGGCAATCTGCTGCCGGGTGGCTGGTACGCCAAGGCGCAGCTCTTCCGCCGCTGGTTCCAGCGGGAAAGCCTGAAGATTTTCGACCATGTCGATGCTTTCCTTGCTCCCGCCACCCCTACCGTCGCGCCGCTTGTCGATCAGACGATGTTCGAGATCGACGGCCAGATGCTGCCGGTGCGCGCCAACCTCGGGCTCTACACGCAGCCGATCTCGTTCATCGGTTGGCCGGTGGTCGTTGTGCCCACATGGACCGCGCAGGGCCTGCCCATCGGCGTGCAGATCGTGGCGGCACCTGGCCGCGAGGATATCGCGCTGCGCATTGCGGCGGCACTTGAAAAGGATGGCGCGGCCGTGTCGCGCGTGGCGTGAAAGGATGATGACGATGCCCGAGATCGATTTGCCGGATGTGAAGGCCGAGGTGGAGGCGGCCTTCGCGGAATACGAGACCGCGCTGACCAACAACGATGTGGCGACACTCGACTGGCTGTTTCTGGATGCGCCCACCACCGTGCGCTACGGGGTCGGCGAGAACCTTTACGGCTACGCCGAGATCGCGGCCTTCCGCGCCGCGCGACCCTCCGTCGGGCTGGAACGCACGCTGGAACGGACGGTCATCACAACTTACGGACGCGACATGGCAACCGCCTGGACGCTGTTTCGCCGGCCCGCGATGGCAGGCAAGATAGGCCGGCAGAGCCAGGTCTGGATGCGCACGGCGCTGGGCTGGCGCGTGGTCGCCGCCCATGTAAGCCTGATGATGGAGACGCCGGCCTCCTGACGGCATCGCGCGGTGTCGAGTGCCGGTGGAGCACCAGGGATGGAATCGAGCCGCGCACCCTTCACCGCGCCATGCAGGTTCGCGGCGAGCAGACCCTTCGTTTAGGGATAAAGCGGATCGCGGATTGCGCCCGTTTCGACGAACTGGCCGGCATACATCACCGCCATCGGCAGTGCTTCATCGGCGGTACTTCACCGGTTGGTTCAATACCAGCAACCTGCATGCCAGAATCGAATGTCCCCTTGCGCGCGGCGAACCGGCCGGGTGACAGTGTCGATGCGGCGCTTCCTGACCGCTGGGCGACAGATGCGACTCCTGATCATCAATCCCAACACGACCGACGCGATGACGGAGAAGGTCCGGCAGGCGTCGGAGACTTTCCTGCCAATGTCCTGGACCATCAGCGCGTTCAGTGGCAGCTTTGGTCCGCGCTACATCGCCAGCCGGGCCGCCTTTGCCGTCGCGGGGCACGCGGCGCTCGATGCGTTCGCGGCCCATGGTGGCGGCGCGGACATTGTCCTTCTCGCGTGCTTTGGCGATCCGGGGCTCGATGCCCTTCGCGAAGTGGCTGAGGTTCCCGTGATCGGCCTTGTGGAAGCGTCTGCAAGGCAAGCATCGCGCGGCGGGCGGCGCTTCTCGATCGTAACAGGGGGCGTTCTCTGGGAGCCGATGCTGCGGGAGAGCCTGGTGGTGCGCGGCCTGACGGAGTATCTCGCGTCGATCCGCACAGTCGCGCCTGATGGTAGCATGATTGCGCACGATCCCGATGGCGCGATCGCCTTGCTGGCGCAAGCGTGCCTCGCCTGCGTGCGCGAGGACGGCGCGGATGCGGTGATTCTGGGCGGCGTCGGGATGCTCGGCCTCGCCGAACCTGTCGGACGTCTTGCCGGCGTCGATGTCATCTGTTCCGTCATGGCGGGGCTCGAAGCCGTGGTCGCGAGTGCGCGAACCGTTCAGGTTGGCCCGCAGCCCAGGCCCGTCGACTCGGTCGGGCTTTCGCAGGAACTCCGGCGGCTGCTCGGTGCCCCGCAAGAACACCACTGACGGCGGTTAGGCACGGGTATTGCATCGTTCTGGACCACCAATCCAGCACGCGCGGTTCCGGGCACGCCGCGCGCGAACGCGGACATCAACCGTGCCGGGAGCCATTGCAATGAACCTGTCCCGTCGTTCCATGATCGCTGCTGGCCTCGCCGCCGGGGCCGCGCAATTGCTGCCATTTCCGGCCTCCGCGCAAATGACGAAGCTCAAGATGATCCTCAACTGGCGCTACCAAGGTCCGCAGAGCTGGTTCTTCCAGGCGCAGGACCTGGGCTTCCTGAAGGACGAAGGCGTCGAGCTCGATATCGACCAGGGCGAGGGTTCGGCCGCCGCGATCACCAAGGTGGCGCAAGGGGCCTATGACGTCGGCTTCGGCGACATGAACGCGCTGATCGATCTGGCGTCGAAGAACCCTGCCGACGCGCCCATCGCCGTCTATGCCATGTTCAACAACCCGCCCTTCACCATCGCGGTCAAAGCGGACAGCCCGATCAGGACGGCGAAGGATCTGGAGGGCAAGACCATCGGCGGGCCGGCCAACGATGCGGCGCTGAAGCTGTTTCCCGCTTTCGCGAAACTCGCCGGCATCGACGCCTCGAAGGTGACGATCACCAACATGCAGCCCAACCTGCGCGAGCAGATGCTGCAGCGCGGCCAGGTTGATGGCGTCTTCGGCTTCGTCAACACCATCACCTTCTCGGCGAAACTCGCCGGCATCGATGCGGACAAGGACTTCCGCTTCATCAACTACGTCGATCACAGGATGGACCTGTACTCGAACACGCTTGTCGTCAGCCGCAAGCTGGCGAAGGACAACCCGAAGGCGGTTTCGGGCATCGTGCGGGCCTTCAACCGGGGGTTGGTCGAGACACTGAAAGATCTCGACAAGGCGGTGGACGCGGTGGCGAAACGCGAGCCCCTGATCAAGAAGGATGTGGAGAAGGCGCGGCTGATCGCGACGCTCAAGGCCGAGATGAGCCATCCCGAGGCGAAGACAATCGGCATCGGCGACGTGGACGATGCGCGCTTCAAGCGCGGCATCGCCATCGTGGCGGAGGCGAACCAGTTGCCACGCGTGCCGGCTCCTGAAGAGATCTTCACGCGCCAGTTTCTTCCGACGGCGGCGGAGCGGATCAGGACGCTGGGGGTCTGACCTTCGGCCTGGTGCACGAAAAGCCGGGGTGTTGTGCGTGCTTCGAGACGGCGCTACTGCGCCTCCCCAGCATGAGGAATGTTGAAAGTGGAATGCGCGAACATTCCTCATGCTGAGGAGCGCCAAAGGCGCGTCTCGAAGCACGCACAACGCCAGCCCCAATCCGATCAGCGACCCCCGCACGAACAGAGCAACCTATGAATCTCGACCTCACCGGCAAGATTGCCGTCATCACCGGACCCGCCAAGGGCATGGGCGCGGCGATCTCGCGCGCTTTCGCCGTCGAGGGCTGCGATCTCGCGCTCGTCGGGCGGGACACCGCCGCCATCGAGCCGGTGGCAGCCGAGGTGATTGCCATGGGCCGAAAGGCCATCGTGATACCCTGCGATCTGACGGACGCCGTCGCCTGCGATGCCATGGCGAAGGCCGTGATCACGGCCTTTGGCCGCATCGATATCCTGGTCAACGTCGCTGGCGGTTCCGGCCCCATGGGCAAGACCGGCTGGGAAACCAGCCCGGAAGAATTCGACGAGATCGTGACGCTCAATATGAACGGCTGCTTTCACACCATGCGCGCGGTGGCTCCCGCCATGATCGCGCAGCGCCATGGCAAGATCGTCAACGTCGGTGGCACCTTCGGCATGCGCGGGCGCGCCGGCCGCATGGCGTATTCCGCCTCGAAGTGGGGGCTGCGCGGCATCACCAAGAGCTTTGCGCTGGAGATGGGCGAGCACAACATCAACGTCAATTGCGTGGCGCCGGGCATGGTGGATGGGCCGCGCTTCCGCGACAAGGTGGTGCCGACCATGGCGAAGAAACTCGGCATCAGCCACGACGAAGCCGCCGCGCGGCACGCGGGAGATTACGCGCTGAAGCGCATCACGCTGGACGAGGACGTGGCGAACGCCTGCCTGTTCATGGCGTCCGATGTCTCTCGCCAGATCACCGGCGTCGATCTGCCTGTCGATGGCGGCTGGGCCGCGCTGTGAGCGACAATCCCATGACCTCACCCTTCGATCTCGCCATCCTGAACGGTACCGTCGTCACGCATGAAGGACGATACCCGGCCGATATCGGTGTGCGCGGCGAAACCATCGCCGCCATCACATCGCCCGGGACGCTGGGGCCGGCACGCGAGACGCTTGATGCGGCAGGCCTGCACATCCTGCCCGGTGCCATCGATGTCCATGTGCATTTCCGCGATCCCGGCATGGCGCACAAGGAAGACTGGGACACCGGCACGGCGGCAGCCGCGATGGGCGGGGTGACCACCGTGTTCGAGATGCCTAACACCTTTCCGCCCACAGGAACGCCGGAGATGCTGGCCGACAAGTTCGCGCGGGCGAAGACGGCGCGCATCGACTTCGGCCTCTATGGCCTGCTGGCGGAAGACAATATCCAGCATCTGGAAGCTCTGATCACCGGCGGGGCGGCGGCATTCAAGTGCTTCATGGGCAACACCACCGGCAACCTGCCGTCGCCCTCCACGGGCGCGATGCTGGAAGGTTTCGAGATCATTGCGAAGCATGGCCATCGCATCGCGCTGCATGCGGAAACCGCCTCGATCATGGCCTGGCGGCAGGCACGCCTGATGGCGGCGGGCAGGAGTGCGCCGCTCGATCACCTCGCAGCGCGGCCCGCGGTTGTCGCGGTCGAGGCTGTCAGCCGCGCGGCAGTGCTCGCGGAATGGACGGGCGCGCGCATCCATGTGCTGCATATTTCATCGGCAGACGAGCTTCGTCCATTGCGCGAGGCGCAGGCGCGCGGTGTCGATGTCACGGGCGAGACCTGCCCCTGCTATCTGATGCTCGACAGTGACGACTATGCGCGGCTTGGGCCGATCATCAAGGTGAACCCGCCCGTGCGCGAGCCGCATCACAAGGCGGAGCTCTGGCGGGCGCTCATCGACGGAACCATCGGCTGCATCGCGACTGACCACGCACCGCACACGCCGGAGGAGAAGCGCAACCTTGATATCTGGGAGGCGGCAGCAGGCTTTCCCGGTGTCGAGACGCAGATGCCGCTGATGCTGACGACGGTGAACGAGGGTCGCCTCAGCCTTGAACACTACGTGCGGATCTCCGCCTTCAATCCGGCCAATACCTTCGGCTTGCTGGCTGCGAAGGGGCGTATCGCTGTTGGCGCGCATGCCGATCTTGCGATCATCGACCTGTCCGCCGAGGATGTCATCGACGAGGCGAGGCTGCACTCGGTTCGCGCGCGCGTGACGCCGTTTCATGGCGTCCGGGTGAAAGGGTTGCCCATCCACACGCTTTCCCGCGGGCGTTTCGTCATGAAGGCCCGCAAGCTGGTGGAGGAGGCGCGAGGGACTGGCCGGTCGGTTCACGCGGTACAGCGGATGCCAGCGCCTGCGCCCCGGCGCATCGATGAGAGCCTCGCTGCCGTTCTGGCCGGCTGAAGAGACTGGCATGGAGCTTGCTGCATCCGCCGCAAACTCACGGAGGTCCGCCATGCTTTTCCGCGCCATTGCCCAGCGCCTTCTCGCTGCCGCCGCCATCGGAGCCGCCACGATAGGCAGCGCTACCGCGCAGGCCCCGACAAAGATCAGGTTCACGCTCGACTGGAAGATCCAGGGCATCCACGCCTGGTACTATCATGCGCAGGACAAGGGTTATTTCGCCGCCGAGAAGCTCGATGTCGCCATCGATCAGGGCGAGGGCTCCGGCGTGACCGTCAGCCGCATCATGAGCGGGGCCTATGATGCGGGCTTTGGGGACTTGGGTGCCATTCTCCAGAACGCGGCGCAGAAGCCCGGCGAGCAGCCGGTGATGGTCTACCAGATCTACAACCAGCCGCCCTTCGCGCTGGTGACGAGGAACACCAGCGGCATCAATTCGCTGAAGGACATTGAGGGAAAGACGCTGGGATCGCCAGCAGGCTCCATCGCGCTGCGGTTGTTCGCACCGCTGATGAAGATCAACAACCTCGATCCGGACAAGGTGAAGATCCTCAACATGGCTCCCAACATGCAGGAGACCATGCTGCTGCAGAACCAAGTCGATATCATCGCCGGTTTTTCTGTCACCAGCTACATGAACATCGTCGCGCAGAAGCTGGATCCCGACAAGGATTTCCGCTGCTTCTACTTCGGCGACTATGGGCTTGATCTCTATTCCAACGGTGTGATGGTGTCGCAGAAGATGATGAAGGAGCAGCCTGACGCCGTGAAGAGGCTGGTGCGCGCCGTCAACCGCGCCATCCGCGACTGTGCGGCCACGCCCGATGCCTGCATCGACTCGCTGGTCAAGGCGGAGCCGCTGATCAACAAGGAGATCGAGAAGCGCCGCATGATGCTCGCCTTCAACAAGCAGATGCTGACGCCGGAATCCGCCGCCAAGGGTCTTGGCGATATCGACGACAAGCGCCTGACCGCAACCATCGACACGGTCGCCGCCGCCTTCTCGCTGCCAAGGAAGCCGGAAATTGCGGAAGTCTTCAGCCGCGTGGCGCTCCCGCCGCCAGCCGAACGCATGATCAAGCTGGTCACGAACTGAGCGATGACAGCGGGTCTTGAAGGATTGATGCCCGGCGCGGACACCGGTTTCGCGCCGGGCGTTCTCACGCTTCCGGGCTTTGCCAACGCGCATGACCACGCGCGGCCGCTGTCACCGACCTCGTTCGGCGCGGCCAACCGGCCGCTCGAGGGCTGGCTGTTGCGGCTCGCGGCCATGACGCCGCAGGATCCGTACAACGCCGCTGCAGCCCCTTTCGCCCGCGCGGCGCGATCCGGCTGCACATCGATCATGGCGCATTACACCCGCGCGCACGGACCGATGTCCTACGTCGACGAGGCCGTCCTCGTGGCGAAAGCGGGTGCGGATGTCGGCGTGCAGGTGGCGTTTGCCATCGCCATGCGGGACATGAACCCGCTGGTCTATGGCGATCATTCTGCAATGGCCGCGCGCCTGCCGGATGCGGCGCGCGACGCGATCATGGCGATCTTTGGCGCGCCGATGCTCTCCATCGACACCCAGATGGAGCTCGTCGCGGCGGTGGCCGCCGCCGCCCATGGCCCGCGCTTCAACGTGCAATATGGCCCAAGCGGCCTGCAATGGTGCTCGCGTCCGCTGCTTGAACAGATCGCGGAAGCCTCCGCCCACACAGGCCGGCGCGTGCACATGCATTTCCTCGAAACGCGCTATCAGCGCGATTGGGCGGATGCGAACTGCCCGCAAGGTGCCGCGCAGTATCTCAAGGACATCGGCCTGCTGTCGCCGCGCCTGACGCTGGCCCATTGCGTTTACGCCAGCGACAGCGATCTGGAACTCATCGCCGAGAGCGGCACGACCATCGCCACCAACGCCAGCTCCAATCTGCACCTGCGCTCCGGCGTCGCCCCCATCGGCAAGGCGATCCGCATGGGCTGCAAGGTGGCAGTCGGGCTCGATGGCTCGGCGCTCGACGAGGACGACGACATGCTGCGCGAGATCAGGCTCGGGCATTTCCTGCATGCGGGCTGGGGCTACGAGGATAATGTCGGCCGCGAGGCCTATCTGGCTGGCTCCATTCGCCACGGCAGGGTCGCCAACGGTGCAGCCGAGAGTGACGACAGCGTCGAAATTGACATGAACGCGCTTGACCGCGACGCCATCATGCCAGTCGCGCCGATCGACTACATTTTTGCCCGCGCAACGCAGGCGCATGTCAGGCGCGTGACGGCGGACGGGAAAGTGATCGTCGAGGATGGCCGCGTTCTGGGTGTCGATCTGCCGGGAATCGAGGCGGAGATGCGCGCGCGCTACCGCCGCCAGATGCCGACGCGCGAGCCCTTCCTTGCTGCCTGGCCGCATCTAGATCAGGCGCTGATCGCCTACTACCGCGACCGCATCGGCTGTTGCTGAGATGGGTGGCGGGGTCCCTGGCATTGGCGTTGTGGGTGCTTCGAGACGCATCGGCAATTCACCCAAACCACATCAGCGAGCGACCACCATGCTGACGACGAAACAGAAGGTTTTCCGCAACTACTGGTACGCGACTCACCAGCTATCGAGCCTCGCCGACGGGCCGAAGGCCTTCACGCTCATGGGCGAGCAGATCGTGCTTTTCATCGATGGTGAGGGAAACCCCGCCGCGCTGGAAGACCGCTGTTGCCACCGCACGGCGAAGCTCTCCAAGGGCTGGGTGGAAGATGGCCTGATCACCTGCGGTTACCATGGCTGGACCTATGACCGGCAGGGCACGCTGATCAAAATTCCGCAGTTCACGCCGGACCAGATCGTGCCGCGGCTGGGCGTCAAGGCGTTCCGGGCACAAGCGAAATACGGCTATGTCTGGGTCTGTCTCGGCGAGCCCGCGACGGATATTCCGGCCTTTCCGGAGGACGAGGACCCCGCATACCGCCGCATCATGCAGTTCCATCAGACGTGGAAGACCGCGCCCTTACGCATGATGGAGAACTCCTTCGACAACGCCCATTTCTCTTTTGTGCACAAGGCGACCTTCGGCCAGCTGAATGCGCCCAAGCCCTCCAAGTACGAGATCGAGGAGACGGACTACGGCTTCGAGGCCGAGACGATCATCGACATCAACAACCCGCCGAAGGCGCACCGTGTGACCGGCAGCACGGCGCCCACGACGCAGCGCCATATGCGCAACAAATGGTACATGCCTTTCTGCCGGCGACTCGACATGGCCTATCCGTCGGGCCTTCGCCATATCATCATGAACTGCGCCACACCCGTCGATGACGGCACGATCAGCCTCGCGCAGGTGCTCTTCCGCAACGACCGGGAGGAGGATTGCTCCACGGAAGAGCTGCGCGCCTGGGATGCGGCAATCCTGGAGGAGGACCGCGATATCCTCGAATCGACCGATCCCGACACGCCCGTGGACATGGGGCGCAAGGTCGAGGCGCACATGCCCTCCGATAAACCTGGCATGCTCATGCGCAAGCGCCTCGCCGCGTTGCTGGCCGAGCATGGCGAACCCGAGGTCTATCTGCGCTGACATGAAACGCCGCGCCTTCGTCCACCGCATTCCCGCAGCTGCGCCCAATGATGTATCAGGGCTTGCCGCTGCCATCGCCGATGGTCTCATCGATCCGCACGGCATTGTTGCCATCCTTGGCAAGACCGAGGGAAATGGCTGCGTGAACGATTTCACGCGCGCCTTCGCCGTACAGTCGCTGATGCTGGAGCTGAAGCGGCATCTGCCGGACGCGCAGGCGCGTGCGGTGTGCTGCGTCATGTCCGGCGGCACGGAGGGCGGGCTTTCGCCGCATTGGCTGTTGCTGGAGCGCCGCGAGGCGGTCGGGGCGGGCACCTCGCCGGCGCTCGCCATGGGCCGTGCCCGCAGCCGCACGCTCCTGCCGGAGGAAATCGGCCGCATGGAACAGGTGGAAGCTGTGGCCGCAGCCGTGCGGGACGCCATGGCGGACGCCGGCATCTCGCAAGCCGACGAGGTGCATTTCGTCCAGATCAAGTGCCCGCTGCTGACTGCTGCCCGCATGGGCGATGCGGCGGCACGCGGCCAGACAACGGCGGTGCGCGATACGCTCAAGTCCATGGGCATTTCGCGGGGGGCGTCAGCCCTTGGCGTTGCGCTGGCGCTTGGCGAACTCACGGAGGACCAATTGTCCGATGCTGTGATCGGCACGGATCTTTCGTTGTGGTCAGACCGCGCCTCCACCTCCGCCGGCATCGAACTCATGGACAACGAGATTGTCGTGCTCGGCATGTCGCCCGCATGGTCGGGGTTGCTGGCAGTGGATCACGCGGTCATGGCAGACAGTATCGACATTGAGCCCGTGCGCGCGGCCATGGCCCGGCTTGGCCTGCCGACCGCGGGGCAGTTGTCCGGGGCAAGCCGTGAACGGCTTGTGGCCGTGCTGGCCAAGGCGGAACCCTCGACGACCGGGCAACTGCGCGGCCATCGCCACACCATGCTGGATGACAGCGATGTTTCCGCCACGCGTCATGCCCGCGCCTTTGTGGCAGGCGCGCTTGCGGGGCTCGTGGGGCACGCAGAAATCTTCGTCTCCGGCGGTGCGGAACATCAAGGCCCGGACGGCGGCGGTCCAGTCGCTGTCATCATTGCGCGGGAGCTTCTGCCTCTGGCGCGGGCAGTGACCCTGTAATGTGCACAATCTGAATCCACAGATCATATCTGCCTAGAATCGCGGCGGGGGAAATCCACCACTTCACTGCACCCGTCATCGCAAAGCGGGTGACTGGCACATCGATTGCTTAGTTGAAGGCATGAACATGGTGGCCCGCCCCAGCGACTTGCGATCAGTCGAAACTCTCGAACGCACGATCATCGCGCTCGAGGACGTGTCGATCACCTATGGTCGGGGCGACAACAGCGTGCTCGCTCTTTCGCCGACGACACTGAAGATCGCCAAGGGCGATTTCGTGGCTCTCGTTGGCCCGTCCGGCTGCGGCAAGTCAACGATCCTGAAACTCGTCGCCAACCTGATTCCAGCCACCACCGGCCATGTCTTCGTGGGTGGCCGCGAGGTGGGCGCGGAGAAGGTCGGCATCGGCATGGCCTTCCAGAACCCGACGATGCTGCCGTGGTTGCGCATTCGCGAGAATGTCATGCTGCCGCTGAAGATTGTCGAGCCATTTCGCCAGCAATACCGGGCGAAGAAGAAGGGCGAGTTCAGGGACCGCGCCGAGGCGCTGCTTGAGACCGTCGGCCTCAAGGGTTTTGGCGACAAATATCCCTGGCAGCTCTCCGGCGGCATGTTGCAGCGGGCGAACCTCTGCCGCGCACTGATCCACGAGCCGGCGCTTCTGCTGCTGGACGAGCCCTTCGGCGCGCTCGACCAGTTCACGCGTGAGGAGCTCTGGGGCGTGCTTCAGGCGCTCTGGATGGAGCGGCGGCCAACAGTGCTTCTGGTCACCCATGACCTGCGCGAAAGCGCTTTCCTTGCCACGCGCATCTGCGTGATGAGCGCCAGGCCCGGCCGCGTCATCGCCGACGATCCGGTGCCGTTCCAGCGACCGCGCACGCTCGACATGACCTTTACCCCGGAGTTCGTGGCGCTGACGCAACAGCTCCGCAACCTCATCGTCGAAGCCCGCGCGGGGAAGGCCTGAGCCATGGCAATCAGGTCCGACCGCGGCTGGCAAAAGACAAAGTCCGGCCTCTTCATCCTTCTGTTCTTCGTGATCTGGGAGTTGGCCTGCATCGTCTTCAGCGTGAAGGAGATCGTGTTGCCGCGCCCGACGGTCATCATGACCGCGATGTGGCAGTTCTTCCCCGGCATCCGGCCGCACCTCATCCAGACGCTCTACACCACGCTGGTCGGCTTCGGGCTGGGAGTCGTCATCGGCGTGCTGCTGGGCGTTATGATCGGCGTGTCGCGCACGGCCTACGACACGGCCTATCCGCTGCTTGTCGGCTTCTCGTCGATCCCCAAGGTCGCGGTGGTGCCGATCTTCGTGTTGTGGTTTGGGGCCGGAACGACGCCGGCCATCCTGACGTCGATGGTCATCTGTGTCTTCCCCATCGTCGTGAACGTGGCCACTGGGCTGGCCACCACGGAACCGGAACTGGAGGACGTGCTGAAGGCGCTGGGTGCCAAAAAGCTCGACATTCTCTGGAATGTCAGCCTGCCGCGCGCGATGCCCTACTTCTTCGCCTCGCTGAAGGTCGCAATCACGCTCGCTTTTGTCGGGACGGTCTTGTCGGAAACCGTCGCCTCCAACCGCGGCATCGGCAACCTGATGATGATCGCCTCATCCAACTTCAACGTTCCGCTGGTTTTCGCGGGGCTCTTCCTCCTCGCGTTCCTCGGTGTCGGTCTCTACGTCCTGTTTTCCCTCGTCGAGCAGCGCGTCACCGGCTGGGCCACGCGCAAGCAGGACATGGCCATGGCCTGAGAGAATTGCGGCCTGAAAGAACTGCGCATTCGCCTTCGAGGAATTTTTTCAACGGGTTGCCGGGGAGCAGCCCAAACTGGGAGTATCATCACATGTTCAACCGCCGCCAACTTACTGCCGCGCTCATGGGCGCAGCCCTGACCGTTTCGTGTGCGTCCTCCGCGCTTGCGCAGGACGTGACCAAGATCAGGTTCACACTCGACTGGAAGTACCAGGCCATGCATTCCTGGTACTATCTCGCCATCGACAAGGGCTATTTCGCCGCCGAAAAGCTTGAGGTGACAGTGGATCAGGGCGAAGGCTCCGCCGCCACGGTCAACCGCATCATGTCCGGTGCTTATGATGCCGGCTTCGGCGACGTGAATGCCATCATCCAGAACGCGGCGACGAAGCCGGCCGATACGCCGGTGATGGTCTACATGATCTACAATCAGCCGCCCTTCGGCATCGTGCTCAAGGCCAACTCGCCGATCAAGACACCGAAGGATCTGGAGGGCAAGAAGCTCGGCGGGCCGACCGGCTCCGCCACCACGCGCCTTTTTCCTGTCTTCGCCAAGCTCAACGGCATCGATGCTTCCAAGGTGGAGGTGCTGAACATGGCACCCAACCTTCAGGAGCAGATGCTGGTGCAGGACCAGGTGCACGGTTCCATGATCTTCACGGCGACGAGCTACATGAACCTTGTTGGCATGAAGCTCGATCCCGACAAGGACTTTCGCTGGATGAACTACGGCGACTTTGGCGTCGATATCTACTCCAACGGCGTCATGGTCTCGCCAAAGCTCGTCAAGGAGAACCCGAAGGCGGTTTCGGGTCTGGTCAAGGCTGTGAACAAGGCGTTGATGGACGCGGTGGCCAATCCCGACGTCGCAATCGACGCCCTGATGAAGCGCGAGCCGCTGCTCAACCGCGACGTCGAGAAGCGCCGGCTGCTCTACGCATTCAAGCACCTGATGCTGACCAAGGAAGCTGCCGAGATCGGCTTCGGCGACATCAAGGATGACCGCATGACCAAGGCCATCGGCTTCGTGGGCGAGGCCTATGGCCTGACCACGCTGCCACCCCCGGCACAGGTGTTCAACCGCGCGTTCCTGCCGCCGGTGGCGGAGCGCGCCGTGAAGGTCATGACCAACTGACGTCGCAAGCCGAGGGGCGGGTTGTGCACCGGCCCCTCTCACCCCAGGGGAGAAAAGCAATGAGCGCAGCAGCTGCGGAAAGTGTGTCGGCAGAGCCCATGATCGTTCGCCGGCTTCCCGATCTCGAGACCTTCAAGATCAGCGACACCGACACGAACTACTTTGCGCTGATCGCGGACCCGATCCGCGACAAGGTGCCGTTCATGGTGTTTCTCGAGGTGTTCGAGCCCGGCGGCAAGACGCCCTGGCACCACCATGGCCACGCGCACGAGATGTTCTTCGTGCTGTCGGGCGAGGGCAAATCTGTCTGCAACGGCGAGGAAATCCCGCTGAAGAAGGGCGAAAGCTTCGTCGTGCGGCCGGGCAATGACCACGAGGTCGTCAATACCGGCACGGAGAAGCTCTACTGCCTGACGTTGATGGTGCCGAACGAGGGCTTCGCTGAACTCGTGCGCAGCGGGTTCCGTGTGCCGCTTCTGCCGGACGATGTGAAGGTGATCACCGGCTGACAGGGCTTGTGTCCCACAAGGCGCGGCCGGCCAGCTGCAAGGATTTTCCCGCCCATGAGTGCTATTCCGATCATCGATCTTGGCAAACTGGGCACGCCTGACGCAGACCGTCGGCTCGCCGGCAAAATTGGTGCCGCGGCACGCGGCATGGGCTTCTTCACGGTCGTGAACCACAGTGTTCCTGCCGCGCTGATCGACAGAATGTTTGCCGCCGCTCGCGGCTTCTTTGCCCGGCCGGTCAGCGAGAAGGCGGCGCTCTCCATCCGTCGCTCCCCGCATAACCGGGGCTATGTGGGACTGTCGGAAGAGGCGCTCGACCCGAAGGCCGGCGCGGATGTGAAAGAGGCCTTCAACATCGGGCTTGATCTTCCCGCCGACCACCCGGACGTCGTGGCGGGCAAGCCGTTTCGCGGTGTCAATCTCTGGCCTGCCGATCCGGCGTTCTGCGACGTTTCGCTCGCCTATTTCAACGCGGTCTGGCAACTGGGCGTAGCGTTGCACCGCCCCATCGCGGTTGATCTTGGCCTTGATGCCAACTGGTTCGCGCCCTCTCTCGATGCGCCGCTCGCGACGCTGCGCATCCTGCGCTATCCACCCGCCGGCGCGGCCGCAATCAGCGGGGCGGGCGAGCACACGGACTATGGCAACCTGACGCTGCTGATGACCGATGACGCCGGCGGACTGGAAGTGAAGACGCGCGACGGGCGCTGGCTGCCCGTGCCCCATGTCGCCGGGGCCTTCATCGTCAATATTGGCGATTGCCTCATGCGCTGGACCAACGACGTCTATGTCTCCACGCCCCACCGCGTGACGCATCGCGCGCCGCGTGAGCGGCTTTCGCTCGCCTTCTTCCTCGATCCCAACCCTGACGCTGCGGTCATTGCTGTTCCCACCTGCCTGTCGGAGACGCGTCCGGCGCGCTATCCACCGACCACCGGCGCGGCCTATCTCAGGGAGCGGCTCGACGCGACATACACCCATCGCCGGGAAGGTTGATTGCATAATTATTGTGCAGCGACAGATGCGGTTTGTGCGGCCGGAAAATCACTGGATATCAATCCGACCCGTTGTTTCGCGAGACAAACGCAGAGGAGCGAGCTGCGCATGGCATGTCGATTGCACGCAGTCCAGCAAGCCAGTCGCGCGAGCTGGCGAACCCTTCTCCCTGGAGGCGCAAGCCATGTCTCATGATCTCCTGTCCCGCCGCATGCTGTTGCAGGGTGCATCCGTCAGCGCCGCGGCCGCCGCGCTCGGCCTGCCCACCGGCGTACTGGCACAGTCCGCCGTCACCATCGGCATCGTCTATGTCGGCCCGAAGGATGATTTCGGCTGGAACCAGGCCCATGCGGTGTCCATCAACGCGCTGAAGGCGACGCCAGGCGTCAAGATCGTGGAAGAAGAGAATGTCGCCGAGACAGCCGCCGTGCTGAAGTCGATGGAATCCATGATCAATCTCGAAGGCGCGAACCTGATCCTCGCCACATCGTTCGGCTACTTCAACCCGTTCATGGTGGACGCCGCCAAGAAGTATCCAAAGGTCACCTTCCGGCACGCAGCGCCACTGTGGGACAAGGACAAGCACCCGGCAAACGCCGGCAGCTACTTCGGCTACATCGACCAGGCGCATTACGTGAATGGCGTGGCCGCAGGCCTTGCGACCAAATCCAACAAGATCGGTTTCGTAGCGGCCAAGCCCATTTCGATTGTCCTGCGCAACATCAACTCCGTCCTCTGGGGCGCGCGCTCGGTGAACCCGAACGCGACCGTGCAGGTGATCTTTACCGGTGACTGGGCGCTGCCGGTGCGCGAGGCGGAGGCCGCCAACGCACTGATCGGCGCAGGTTGCGATATCCTTACCTGCCATGTGGACAGCCCGAAGGTGGTGATCGAGACCGCCGAGCGCCGTGGCGTCAAGAGCCTTGGCCACAACGCCAGCCAGGCGAGCCTCGCCCCCAAGGGCTTCATCACCGGCGCTGAATACAAGTGGGAGACGATCTACAAGACCTTCGCCGACGCGATCGCCAAGGGTCAGCCCGTGCCCAACGTGCTGTTTGGCGGCTATGACAAGGACATGGTGCGCAACACCGCCTTTGGTGCCGGCGCGGAAGAGGCATCACGCAAGGCGGCGGAGGCGGCCATTGCCGATCTCAAGGCCAACAAGCCGATCCTCAAGGGTCCGATAAAGGACAACAAGGGCGCGGTGGTGTTGCCCAACGCCAGCTATGACAACTTCGACCGTGTGCTCGACGGGATGAACTTCCTCGCCGACGGTGTGGTCGGCTCCATGACCTGATGTGGCGACCTGACTGCTCCCGTCACGCGGCCTGTCCTGTGGCAGGCCGCGTGATGAGGTCCGGGGGCCATCACTGAACTGCAGGAACTTCGCCCACGGAGGCTCTTCGGCGCCATAGAATGACCCTCGCAAGCGTTTCATCCGATCCCGCGCGCAGCGTCCTTGCCTCCGACTGGATGATCCGCATCCGCCGGGGAGCCGAGGCATTCGTCATTCCTGTCATGGCGCTGCTCGTCTCGGCAGCGTTGTTCTCACTGTTTCTGCTGGCGCTTGGCAAATCCCCCGTCCAGTTCTTCCAGCTGATCTGGCTTGGCGGCTTCGGCACGGCGTTTTCGTGGTCAAACACGCTGATGCGGGCAGCACCCCTGATGCTGACCGCACTGGCCGTGGCCATCCCGGCGCGGCTGGGCCTCACGATGATCGGCGGGGAGGGCGCGCTGGTCTTGGGTGGCCTCGCGGCGGCGGCGGTGGCCATTCCCATGATCGGTGGTGGCAACCCCTGGCTGATGCATGGCCTGATGTTTCTGGCGGCGACAACGGCTGGCGCGGCTTGGCTCGGCATCGCCGGCTCTCTGCGCCACCACCGGGGCGTCAACGAGACGATCTCGACACTGCTGCTGTCCTATATCGCCATCGCCATCATGAACTTCTTCGTGGAAGGGCTGCTGCGGGATCCGGCGGATCCGAACAAGCCCTCGACCAGGGCCATGAGTTCGCCGGAGATGGTGGGCAAATTGCCGGGCATCGATGTCCACTGGGGGCTCGCCTTCGCGGTCTGCTCCTGTGTGCTGCTCTATGTGCTGATGTTCCGCACCACATTTGGTTTCGCCTGCAAGGTGGCCGGCGGCAATGCGCGTGCCGCGCTGGCGCAGGGTTTGCCGGTGGGCAGGCTGATCATCGTGGCCTCCATGATCGCCGGGGCCTGCGCTGGAATGGCGGGCTTCTTCGAGGTTGCCGCCGTGCATGGCAAGGCCAACGCATCGCTTGCCGCAGGCTATGGCTTCACCGGCATCCTCGTGGCGTTTCTGGCCCGCCATCACCCGCTGGCCATCATCCCGGTCGCGATCCTGTTTGGCGGCATCGCGGCGGCGGGCGGCATCATCCAGCGGCGCATGGGCCTGCCGGATGCCACGGTGCTTCTGCTGCAGGGCCTGAGCTTCGTGGTGCTGCTGGCAAGCGAGACGCTCTATGGCCGGCTCAGGCTGTTCAACCCTGAGATTCCGGCGGAGCGCACCTGATGGATGCGTCCACCGCCTTCGCCACCGTGCTGATCGCCATGATCGGCGGAGCCATCCGGGTGACGACGCCCTTCCTGTTCGTGGCGCTGGGCGAAATGCTGACGGAGCGTTCGGGCCGCATCAATCTGGGCCTGGAGGGCACGCTTGTGCTCGGCGCCATGACGGCCTACGCCTTTTCGTTCCAGACCGGATCACCCTGGGTCGGCGTCCTTGCTGCCGGCTGCTTCGGGCTCATGATGGGCGTGCTCCACGCCACAATCTGCCGGCTGCCCGGCGTCAACGACATCGCGGTCGGCATCGCGCTCATGCTGTTCGGCACCGGCCTCGCGTTCTTCTTCGGCAAGCCCTACATCCAGCCCACCGCGCCGCGCCTGCCGTCCATTCCGCTCGGCGACTGGACGGGCAATGCGCATATCGCCCAGGCCTTGCAGGTCAATCCGCTGTTCTTCGTCGGCGTGGCGCTGGCGGTGTTTCTTGCGTGGGCGCTGAAGAACACGCGCATGGGGCTCATCCTGCGCGTCACCGGCGACAGCGAGGCGGCGGCCCGTGCGCTTGGCCATCCTGTCATGCTGATCCGTCTGCTGGCCACGGCGGCAGGCGGCTTTCTGGCGGGCGTCGGCGGAGCTTTCCTGTCTCTCTACTATCCCGGCAGCTGGAACGAGGGCCTATCGTCCGGCCAGGGCCTGATGGCCGTGGCGCTGGTGATCTTTGCCCGCTGGGATCCGATTCGCTGCCTTTTCGCGGCGGTGCTCTTCGGTGCGGCGGGTGCCATCGGCCCGGCGCTCCAGTCCATCGGTATTACCCAGGGCTACTACTTCTTCAACGCCGCCCCCTACATCCTGACGCTCTTTCTGATGATCGGCTCCGCCGGCTCGAAGAAGGCGCTGAAGGATGTGCCGGGCGAGCTTTCGCTGGCACGTTGAGTTTTTTCACAGGAAGGAGACCCCCGATGAGTGCTCTGGGAGGCTTGAACAAGACGCCGAACGGTGTGGTGCTGGGCATGGTGCAGCTTCAGCTGCCTGTCGTGGCAACCA
>JBOFUS010000148.1:0-1005 GCA_051652685.1 Beijerinckiaceae bacterium | reverse complement strand
GAGCGGGAAGGTGAGCGCCACCAGAACCCGCATCTCGATGCGCTCCAGCCGGCGATGAAAGGATTTGCCTCTTGGCCGCGAAACGGCAGATGACTGGAAGGTCATGCGTGTTCTCCCTGTTGAGCTTCGAAACTGCGTGATGACGTCGAGGTGGACATGCCGTCAGCCTCCCCCTGCGAGCGCGAGTTGCGCCCGCGAAACACTTGTGGCCGCGACTTCCAGTGCGCCTGCGGCGCGGGCATCGCGCTCGGCCGCGTCGCGCAGGCGCCGTGCGGCGGAAATGCGGATCAGGACGGGATGCTCCTCCACGACCTTGTCGAGCATGGCCTTCGCCTCTGCACTCCAGGGTATCTCAGGCGTCCTGGCCGGCGTCGCCTCGATGGCGTCGAGTTGGGTGCCAAGCGGCAGGATGTGGAACAGCGCATCGAAGAGCGCGTTGCACACCTCCTGCACGAGATAGGTTGCACCGGCGTAGCCCATGAACGGCGTGCCGGTATGCCGGCGGATGATCGCGCCGGGGAAGGACGCCGGGATGAACACCGCGCGGCCGCCGGCCTCCGCCAGATACATGCGCTCGTTGTAGCTGCCGAAGAGCACCAGCGGTGTCTGTGTCTTTACGAGCCGGCGCACCTCGTCGTTCAGCGTCTTCTCACCCGCCTTGCGCGCAATGGCGAAGCGACAGGGCAGGCCCATTTCGTCCTCGAGAAACTGCCGCATGCCGCGCGCGTATGTCTCGCTTGCCACCACGCCGAAGCTGGCGGTGGCAAAGAAATCCTGCGTCACCGAGCGCCAGAGATCCCATAGCGGCTTGATGGTCGTGTGTTTCTCGCGGGTGATGAAGGGCTCCGGATCAAGCCCCAGAAGCGCGCCAAGGCTGCGCAGGAAAGCCGTCGTCGAATGCAGGCCGATGGGAGCCTGCAGATACGGCCGTTCGAGCACCTCGCAGAGCGCGCGGCCGAACTCGCGGTACATGCAGACATTGACCTCGGCGTCGCCCAGCCGCGC
>JBOFUS010000147.1:0-2331 GCA_051652685.1 Beijerinckiaceae bacterium | reverse complement strand
ATCGCCACGCCCTCACCCAACTCATAGTTCTGCAAGATTGACCGGATCACGTCCGAGCGCATCGCGTCGACCTTGCGGATGTCTGTTCCGCCAATACGCCGGCGATAGGCGATGGCTCCGGCAAGCGGTGCTCCCCCGATATCAAGCCCGATAATCACTTCAGTCGCTGGATCAAGACGCTCGGCCAATGCATCAATCACCGCGGCATTCAGGGCAGGGCTCGCAGAAACGGTCGAGAAATCCGGGAAGTCGATTCCAGGTCGCGGATGGTTGCGCCAGCGTCTATGCGGAATAAAGCCCAAGCCGGCATGATCAACCACGCCGTCACCTTGCGTCAGGATCTCTGTAAAGCCGTCTCCAAGGATGATACCAGTCATGTCTTACCCGATTTCAATATTCATCTGTGATCAGTAGATGCGGGATAGACAAACGGTGTCCGCAGGCTGCTATCCTCTCTATTCATCCCGCTTCGCCAGTTTCTGGAACTTCTTCAGCACCCTGTCCCGCTTCAGCTTGGAGATATGATCGATGAACAGCTTGCCGTTGAGATGGTCGATTTCGTGCTGGATACAAACAGCGAAGAGCCCATCCACCTCGCGTTCCAGACTTTTGCCCGCGCGGTCAAGATAGCGGAAGGTCACCCGCTCGGGCCGCTCAACTTCCTCATAATACTCCGGAATCGACAGGCAGCCCTCCTCATAGACGGAGCGTTCCTCGGAGAACGAGATGATCTCGGGATTGATGAAGACCATGGGATCGTTCGGTTCTTCCTTGCGGGCGAGGTCCATCACCACGATGCGCCGCGCCACGCCGATCTGGATAGCCGCGAGCCCGATGCCGGGCGCATCATACATCGTCTCCAGCATATCATCGGCGAGCGAAAGTACGTCGTTGTCAATCTCGACAACCGGTTCTGATGCGCGGCGAAGCTGCGGTTCGGGAATGACAAGGATCTTGCGCAAGGCCATGGAAACGTCCGGATGCTGACGAGGCATGCGCTTAGGTCGAAGCCGCCCATCGGTCAATTCGATACGCAACGGAACGGCGCGCGTCCGGACGCACCGGAACTGCCGCCCGGCTTAGACAACCCAAACATTGCCTGCCCAAGCATTGCCAACTTTCACCAGATGGGCGAAGCCTCGCCACACCAGCGGCCGAGGGAGCATCAGAACATGAGCATCATACCAGTGAGCGGTATACCCGCCGTTGATGCCTACCTGACCGGGGAGTACGAGTCGGTGGTTGGTATGTCATCGCGGTTTGCGGCGGCCATCGTGACCCGGCTCATGGATATCCAGCACACTTGCGGCGTCTCGGGCTCGGTCGTCGAGATCGGTGCGTTCGAGGGACGTTTCCTCATTGCGCTGGCCCATGCACTTGAGACCGATCAGGTGGCTGTAGGTGTCGATCTCTTCGAATGGCCAAACCCGGAAGTCCTCGCGCGCTTCAAGGCAAACGGCCGCCGTTGCGGCGTTCCGGACGGCCGCATGCTGCCGTTGAAGGCCGACAGTGGAACGCTGACGGAACCCGAGGTGCGGGCGGCCGCAGGCGGACGACCGATCCGGCTGGTGCATGTGGATGGCGAACACAGCCGAAAGGCCCTGGTGCGCGATCTGAAACTGGCGAACGCGCTGATTGCAGACGGCGGCTTGATCGTGCTGGATGACATGCTTCACCCTGGTTACCCGACGCTGATGGTGACGGTTCAGATGTTCCTCGAGGAGAACCCCGACCTTGTTCCGCTTTGCGTGATCGATCGGGAATCAATCGTCGGTGCCACGAAATTCGTGCTCTGTGGCCGTGACTGGTTCAAGCGTTACGAAGGCATCATGCTTGAAGCATTCAAGGACAACATCTGGCCGCTCGGCGCAGACTTCGAGCCGCACTGGTGCCTTGTGCTCTCCCTCGACACACGGCTTGCGGCCATCACCTGATCTGCTTCCATCTCTTGCCGGCTCACGGCGGAGGCCTTATACCGAATTCATCTTGACGGGGTGCCCGCACGGTCGAAAGGCCTGGGCTGAGAGGGGAAGGGCAGTCTGCCTGACACCAACCCGCCGAACCTGATCCGGGTCATGCCGGCGGAGGAATCGAGATGTCACTGGCCCTTGAAGGCCCGCGTGCGTCCGCAGTGCCGCAACGCCCTTCCCGCACCGCTGTGCCGAAACGTTTTTTCGTAAGGCTTTGTCGCATTGTATCGTCGCCGCGTTTCGTGGCCGTTGCAGGTGTCCTTGCGTTCTGGGAAGCCGCTGTCCGCTGGTTCGAGCTACCCCTCTGGTATCTGCCGCCACCCAGCCACATCGCCCACAAGGTCGTGACCAACTTCCATTT
>JBOFUS010000146.1:0-1092 GCA_051652685.1 Beijerinckiaceae bacterium | reverse complement strand
GCGTCGTTCCGGATGTCGCTGCCACGGAGTCGCTCGAGACGGCTGTCCGCGAAGCCGACGTCATCTCCTGCGCCACCTTGTCCCGCGAGCCACTCGTGCATGGCGAATGGCTGAAGCCCGGCGCGCATCTGGATCTCGTTGGCGCCTACTCCCCCGCGATGCGCGAGAGTGACGATGCCTGTGTGACCCGCTCCCGTATCTTTGTCGACACCCGGGGTGGCGCGCTGAAAGAGGCAGGCGATATCGTCCAACCGATTGCATCCGGGACGATCACGGAGAGCGCTGTCCTTGGCGATCTCTACGCTCTCTGCCGGGAGAAAGTCCTCTTCCAGCGTAGGCCAGCGGATATCACCCTGTTCAAATCCGTCGGCGCGGCGATCGAGGACCTCGCGGCGGCAATCCTTGTTCATGATCGGCTGAAGGCCGCCTGAGCCCGCCGGGCTTGGAACATCAGCAAGGTCACGCTATGCCGTGCGGGGGCGGCGACGGGAGCCTGAGCTTGAGCCACGATCATGCGCACCACCACCATGTTTCGGCGGAAGAGCACTGCGCCCGGCGCGGTCTGAAGCTGACCGACCTGCGCCGGCAGGTCTACGAAGCGCTGGCCGCCGCACCTGGAGCCATGGGTGCCTATGATCTGATCGAAACGCTGGCCAATCAGGGCCGGAAGCGACTGGCACCCGTCTCGATCTACCGCGCACTTGATTTCCTGCTTGAGGCGGGCCTCGCCCACAAGATTGCGAGCCGCAACGCTTTCGTCGCCTGTCCGCACCGGCATGGAGCCGGAGAGCTGGTGGTCTTCCTGATTTGCGATGCTTGTGGGCGCGTGAGCGAATCCACTTCCGAATCCGTTGTGCGCGGCCTTGGTGAAGTGGCGGAGCGCGCCGGTTTCCACCCCATCGGGCAGGTTGTCGAGATGCACGGCCGCTGTTCCGCCTGCGCGCCAGACGCCATCATGACCGCATGAGTGACAGGCATGCTACTCGCGGGCGCGATCCAGAGACCGGCGGCCCCTCAAGGCCACTGTTCCGGATCGCCCAACGTGTCTTCCTCGCGTCCGCCTGGCTGACGCGCGGCATGACGCTGGGTGTG
>JBOFUS010000145.1:0-2244 GCA_051652685.1 Beijerinckiaceae bacterium | reverse complement strand
GGCGTCAAGCGCAATGACGTCAGCTGCAGCCGCCGCCGCAACCGCCGCTACCACCTCCGTCGCCATCGCCGCCGGAGCTTCCGCTCTTTCCGCCCGAGCCCGAGCCGCAGCCAGAGGTTCCGCAGCCGCTGCCTCCGTCTTTCTTCTTGCGGCGATTGCGGGCAGCCTGCGCGTTTCTGGCTCCGATCGCGACCGCGAAGGCAAGGCCGAGAAGAAACAACAGGAGCGCCATGGTGAACAGGGCTTCCCGCCTGTCATCGGCCATCGCGCGACCCGAGGCCAAAAGCCCGGTCGTCGCAGCAAGCACGAAGGCCAGCCGCCGGCCTCCCCGCTCACTGAACGGCCAGCGCAACGCCGGCACCAGCCAGTACCGACTGGTGTCCACAAACCGCCAACGGCTTGCATCCTTGAAGCGCTCCTCCGCCGGCAGCCAGATATCCGCCGGCGGCTTGTCGCCGAACTCCTGCGCATAGCGGGAGAGCGTCGCGTCGTAGTTGTCATGGAAGCGCGCGTTCTCCTGTGCGCCGCCCTTCGTTGGCCCATGATGCAGCGGACGCAGCAACACGTCGCGGCACAGGTCGTTCCAGTAGGATCGGGTGTAGACGAGGTGGAGGTGCCACGCCTGGTCGACTGCTTCGGACGGGGTCACCTCATGGCCGGCGGTCACGGCCAGATAAAGAAACCGCTTGTATTCCTCCACAGTACGGCGAGCGTAAGCTTTGCTCCAGCCGTTTTCCCGTGCGAGGCGATCCGAAAAGGTAAAACCCGCTTCCGGATCATCAGGTGTGTATTTCGCTATTCTTTCCCACAAGGCGGGATCGCGGCGCATCAGGACTCCAGTTGGCGTTGTTGACATGCAAAAATTGGCGCGGTTCCGGATAAATTACAAGTCTTGACTGTTTTTTGATACCGTGATTTTCTGACCTGATGCACGCCGGGTGTGGCCGTCAGCGTTAAGGTGCCCAGCCGCTTTTCTTTTTTCCGGTGGATGACGCCCCTTCAGCGCAGAGCGACCGATGATCCCGAGCGTGAATCATGCTGTCTGGGCGATCAACCCAAGCCAAGGTGCTCCGCTTTTGATTGCCACCCTCACCGTCTTCGCCGGCCCCATGTTCGCCGGAAAAACCTCTGCCCTGATCGCCGCCGCCAAAACAGCCATCGCGGCCGATGATTGCCCGGTGGTCATCATCAAGCCGGCGATGGACACGCGCTTTGGAAATGGCGCAATCGTGAGCCACGACGCCGTTTCGCATGTCGCAACGCCTGTCGCGTCTGTCGCTGATGTGCTCGCGGCGGTGGCGGCGGCACAGGCGCGGGCAGGCCGCACAGTGCATCTCTTTGTGGACGAGGTGCAGTTCATGGACAGGCCGTGGTTCGATGGCGAATTCCACCATCTGGTCCACACGCTGCTGCTGAACGGCCATGCCGTGACCTGCGGCGGACTGGATTGCGACTGGCGCGGGTTGCCCTTCGACGTGACAGCGCGGCTGCTGGCCATGGCTGACCATGTGACCAAGCTTTCAGCCCGCTGCGCCGTCAGCGGCCAGCCTGCGCGCAAGACCTACAAGCGGCTGGCGGATGAGGCGCGCGTGGCGCTTGGCGCTGCGGATGCATACGAGCCCCGCAGCAACGGGGCATGGGAGGGGGCAGAGCGCGGCGACATCCCCATGCGGGCGCAAGTCGGTTGATCGAGACAATCACGGCGCTGCTGGACGTCTTCGGCGTTGCCGTCTTTGCCGTCACGGGCGCGCTGGTGGCATCGCGCAAGCAGATGGACATCGTCGGTTTTGCCTTCCTTGGCACCGTCACGGGCATCGGTGGCGGCACCGTGCGCGATCTCGTGCTGGGCGCGACGCCGGTCTTCTGGGTGCGCGAACCGGTCTATCTTATGGTCTGCATCGGCACTTCGGTTATGGTGTTCTTCGCCGCCCACGCGCCGCGCTCGCGCCTCGTCTGGCTGATGTGGCTCGATGCGCTGGGCCTTGCGCTGTTCTGCGTGCTGGGCGCGGAAAAGGCGCTCTCCCATGGCCCTGTCGTCGCCGCCGTCATGGGTGTCGTCACCGCCACCATGGGAGGCATGATCCGCGATATCCTCGGCGGCGAAAGCCCGGTGATCCTCAGGCGGGAGATTTATGCGACAGCGGCACTGCTGGGGTCTCTCACGTTTCTTGCAGCACTCGAGGTCATGCCGCGCGATGCAGCCCTTGTCTGTGGCGTTCTGGCTGCGTTTGCGCTGCGTGGGCT
>JBOFUS010000144.1:0-11214 GCA_051652685.1 Beijerinckiaceae bacterium | reverse complement strand
GGGTGAGGGATCAAATCCGCACCATCTCCGGCAAATCCCAGTAAAGCCCCGCCATCAGCGCCAGCCCTTCGTCGATGATCGCGACCGGCAGGTGCTCGTCCGGCGCATGCTGGGAACATGCCGGATAGGAATGGGGTGCCCAGACGGTCGGCAGTCCCAGCACATCGGTGAAGATGTCATTCGGCAACGAGCCACCAAGGTTGGGCAGCACCGCCGGGGCCGCGCCGTGGGTGCGGGTGAAGGACCCGACCGCAAAGCGCACATAGGGATGATCGGGATCAAGCCGCGTCGCCATGAACATCTCATCCCGCGAGGGCGCGATCTTCACCTTGGCGAAGCCCTGCCGGTCCAGGAAACGCCGCAGCGTGCCCAGCATATCCGCTGTGTCCACACCCACCACGAAGCGCAGCTGCATCCGAGCCCAGGCGCGCGGCGGAATGGCGTTGACGGGGGCTTTGGGGTTGCCGGCCTCAAAGGCCAGCACCTCCAGATTGCACCAGCCGAAGACCTTCTCGGACAGGCTGAGCCCCGGTTCGCCCCACCATGGCTCCAGCGCAGGCCCGCCATCCGCCGAGACCACCTCGATATCGGCGAGCGCACGCCGGACGCTTTCCGGAATCCCTGCCGGCACGAATTCCGGCACGCGGATCTGGCCCGAGGGGCCGACAAGGCTGGCGATGGCATGGGCCAGCTCGATGGCGGGGTTGGAAATCAGCCCGCCCCAGTTGCCTGAGTGGTGCCCGCCCTCGCGAGCGTCGATCCAGAGATCGAAGTTGAATCCACCGCGCGCGCCCAGAAAGATCGTCGGCCGCGCGGCAGACAGGCGCGGGCCGTCGGAAGCGATCAGGACATCAGCTGACAGCCGCTCGCGGTGCGTCTCGCAGAAGGCGCGAAGCCCCGGCGAGCCGGTCTCCTCGCCCATCTCGATCAGGTATTTGGCATTGAATCCAAGCTTGCCGCGCGTTTGAAGCACGGCGGCCAGCGCCGTCATGTTCACCGCATGCTGGCCCTTGTTGTCGGCGATGCCGCGCCCGTACCAGCGGCCGTTGCGGTCGGTCAGCGTCCAGGGCGAAAGTCCCGCGCTCCATTCGGCATCCATGCCCCGGATAACGTCGCCGTGGCCGTAGCCGAGTACGGTGAGAAGGGAGGGATCCTCGATGCGCTCGGCGATCAGCAGCGGCCCCTTGCCGGCGGGGTTGGGCAGGATTTCCGTGGTGAAGCCCATGGCGGCGAAGGCCGGGACCATCTCGTCGCTCAGATAGGCCGACAGCGCCGCCGCCCGATCGGGGTTCTGGCTTTCGGTCGGCAGGGCGATGCGACGCGCCATCATCTGGTAGAAATCCCCCGACGAGAGGCTTTCGCGGGCAAGGGCGACGGCGGCATCGCGGGTCATTGTTTTCTCCTCAGCAATGGATCGCCGGATCATGCAGATGGCAGGCGGCGTGATCGCCGCCCGGAATCTCGATCAGTTCCGGCGTGTATTTCGAGCAGTGGCCAAATGCCTGCGCGCAGCGCGGGTGGAACGTGCAGCCCGGTGGCGGATTGGCGGGATCGGGGAAAGCCAGCCCAAGCCCGACATCCGGCACGCCCCTGCCCGGTTCCGGTGTCAGGGCCGAGGCGAGCAGCGCCCTCGTGTAGGGATGCTGCGGCTGTGCGAAGAGCCTTGCCGAGTGCGAAAGCTCCACCACACGGCCGAGATACATCACGGCAACGCGCGTCGCCATGTGCTCCACCACCGAGAGGTTGTGGCTGATGAAGACATAGGTGGCATCGAGATCTTGCCGCAGATCCATCAGCAGGTTGAGGATCTGCGCCTGCACCGACACGTCAAGCGCCGAAGTAGGCTCATCGAGCACCACCACCTCCGGCCCCAGAACCAGCGCGCGCGCGATGGCTGCGCGCTGGCGCTGGCCGCCGGAAAGCTGGCTGGGATAGCGGTCGGCAAAGCGGGTGGGCAGGCCCACCTTGTCGAGCATGGCGATGGCCCGCGCGCGCCGCTCGTCGCGGTCGCCGACGCCGTGAATGGCGAGCGGCAGCGCCACGATGTCGGCGATGCGCCGGCGCGGGTTGAGCGAACCATAGGGATCCTGGAATACCGGCTGCACGCGGCGCGCCACCGCTTTGCGGCCAAGCGTGGAGATATCCTTGCCCGACAGTTTCACATGGCCGGCGGTTGGCGGCAGAAGACCGAGAAGGATACGCGCAAGCGTAGACTTGCCGCAGCCGCTTTCGCCCACGATGGCGAGAACCTCGCCCTTCTGGATCCTGAGATCAACGCCCGCCACGGCCTTGAGCTGGCGGCCCTTGCGCAGGAATCCGCCACCAACCTCGAAGCTTTTCTCGACGCCCTGAAGCTCCATGATGGTGTTCATGGCAGGCGCTCCAGCAGGCAGCGGCGGCCGTGGCCGGCCTCCTCGCGCCAGGGCACGGTTGCGGCGCATGCGGCTATGGCATGGCCGCACCGCGGACGAAAGCCGCAGCCCGCGACGCCACCAACCAGCGACGGCACCGTGCCGGGAATGGCCCCCAGCCGGCTGCCGGGCCGATCACGGCCGGGCACGGGGATGCAGTCCATCAGCCCGCGTGTGTAGGGATGATGCGGCGCGGCGAACAGTGCGGCGGCCGAGCCACTCTCCACGATCTCGCCCGCGTACATCACCGCAACATGGTCGGCGACGCGGGCAACGACGCCCAGATCATGGGTCACCAGCAGCAGGGCAAGGCCGAACTCGGTCTTGAGATCAATCAGCAGGCGCAGGATCTGCGCCTGGATGGTCACATCAAGCGCCGTGGTCGGCTCGTCGGCGATGAGTAACTCGGGCTCGCACATCAGCGCCATGGCGATCATCACGCGCTGGCGCAAACCACCCGAGAGCTGGTGCGGATATTGGCCCAGCCGGTCCGCGCCGCTGGCGATGCCCACCTTGCCGAGCAGGGCAATGGCCTTCTCGCGTGCGGCGGCGGCGGAGAGTTTCAAGTGCCGTCGTACACCCTCCGTCAGCTGGTCGCCGATGGTGTAGGCGGGGTTGAGGCTCGTCATCGGCTCCTGGAAGATCATCGCGACGCGCTTGCCACGGATGACGCGGATGGGTTCGCCGGCGCCGCCAAGGTCGATTCCGTCGAAGGACAGATGCCGCGCCCGGCGCGTGGCAGACCTCGGCAGGAGCCCCATCAGCGCCAGCGCCGTCATGGACTTTCCACAGCCGGATTCGCCCACCAGACACAGCGTCTCGCCACGCCCGACGGTGAAGCTGAGATCTCGCACGGCGTGCAGTGGACCTGCTTGCGTCGCAATCTCGACCGACAGTCCTTCCACCGAAAGAAGCGCGGTCATGCGCGCCCCTCGGGCGAGAGCACGTCGCGCAGGCCATCGCCCAAGAGGTTGATGGCAAGCACGAGGATGGCGAGCATCGCGCCGGGGATTGCGATCAGCCAGAAGGAGAAAAACATGTAGGCCTTGGCTTCGGCAATCATCAGTCCCCAGCTTGGCAGGGGCGGTTGCACGCCGAGCCCCAGAAACGACAGCGCGGCCTCCAGCAGGATAGCACTTGCTGCCTCCACGGTTGCCACAACGATGAGCTGCGGCATGACGTTGGGCAGGATTTCGCCGAAGATGATGCGCATGCGCGAGGCACCGGCGGCCTGCGCGGCGGCGACGAAATCGAGCGCCGCAACCTGCTGCGTGGCTGCCCGCATCACCACGGCGAAGCGGTCCCATTTCAGCAGCCCCAGCACGAGGATAACCACGATCAGCGAGCCGCCGATCATGGCCACTACGGCCAGCGCGACGAGCACGACGGGAAGCGCCAGCCGCGCCGTGAGGATGAAGGTGATCGCCATGTCGATCCTTCCGCCGAAATAGCCGGCGGCGAGCCCGAGTACCGTGCCGATGAGCCCGGAAATGAGCATCACCGAGATGCCGATGAGCAGCGAGATGCGCGCTCCATGCAGCAACCGCGAGAGATAGTCGCGGCCGAGATTGTCGGTGCCGAGCGGGTGGGCGGCAACGGTGCGTTCCATCCAGAAGGGTGGCAGCATCCGCTTGGTCAGATCCTGGTCGTAAGGGTCATGGGGCGAAAGCCACGGTGCCAGCAGGGCCAGCAGCGTGATCAGCAGCAACAGGCCGCCGCCGACCATGAGCCCACGGTGGCCGAGCGCGCGGCGCAGCAGGCGCTGCGCCCCCGTCGGTTCTGACACTGGGATCACCACTTCGCTCATGTGATGCGCGCCCTGAGCCTTGGGTCAATCCAGGCGTTGACGAGATCGGCCAGAAGCGTCAGCGCCACGTAGGCGACCGACAGCAGCATCAGCACTGCCTGCGTCACGGGGAAATCCTTGTGGGTGATCGACTGGTAGGCAAGGTAGCCGAGTCCATCCAGCGCGAAGATCGTCTCGATGACGATGGAACCGCCCAGCAGAAAGCCCAACTGCACGGCAGCAAGCGCCACCACCGGGGCCAGCGCATTGCGCAGCGCATGCTTCAGCACCACCGATGGCCCCGACAGGCCCTTGGCGCGGGCAGTGCGGATATAATCGGAGTTCAGCACCTCGATCATGCCGGCGCGCACAAGCCGCATCAGCGGGGGCGTGACGTAGTAGCCAAGCGCGATCGTTGGCAGCACAAAATGCGCCCAGGTGCTGCTTCCCGAGACGGGCAACCAGCGCAGTTCGATGGAAAACACCATGATCAACGCCAGCGCGAAGAAGAAATTCGGCAGTGCCTGCCCGGCGACGGCAACAGTCAGCGCCAGCCGGTCGACCCATGAATTTGGCCGGAGTGCCGCCAGCACGCCCAGTGGAATGGAGAGCGCCAGCGCCAGCAGGATCGAGAACAGGCCAAGCTGGAGCGTCGGCCCGATCTTCGCCGCGATGAGCCCGGCGACGCTGGTCTTGAAATAGAGAGACTGGCCGAAATCACCGGTCAGCGTCCGCATCAGCCAGTCGGCATACTGGATGATCAGCGGCCGATCGAGGCCATAGGTGCGCCGGACATTGTCGATATCAGCCTGTTGCGCACCTTCACCGGCGAGTGCGAGCGCCACGTCGCCGGACAGCCGCAGGAGCATGAAGCTTGCAGCCGAAACCACCAGCGCCACGGCAAGGGCGAGCGTCAGGCGTTTCAGCGCGTAGTTGAGCAATTCAGGTCCTCGATGGGGAAGCGAATATCCGCCCGTGGCCAGTGCGGTTTTGTAGCGGGCGCGGTTATCAGGAATTCATATCATGGGAGGCTTGGCGGGAGGCCGCAAGTGTAAAGGAAATCTCACCTTCAGGTCCTGCGGCTTTACGCTGTTTTCATATATTCCCGACTATCTGGTCCAGAAACCGGTAACCATTTTGCGGGATCAGCCATGAGGACCATTTCGAGACTCAGCGTTCCGGCCCAGTTGACCGGTCTCATCCTGATCATCGCGGTCGCAGCACTTTCCGGTTGGGCGTCACTTTTCATGAGTGCGCGTGAACAAGCCTCCCGCGTTGGCGCGGTTGTCATGAAGAACAACACAGGCGACGCGTTGCTCGAGGCGGTCCGTGCTTTGCAGGTCGAACGGTCGATGGCGATGTCCGCGCTGCTTTCGGATCAGGTCGTTTCCGCCGAGAAATCCGGTCAGATCACCGACAAGCGCAAGGAGGTTCGCGCAAACCTCGAAGCCAGCAGACTCGATTCCTCACAGATGGACGAGGAGTTCGACCGCAAGACCCTGACCGCAAGAGAAACCGTCGAGAGTTCGCTCAAGGCACTCGACAGCGCAAGGCGCGAAGTCGATCAGGCGATGGCGCGGCCAAAGGCGCAGCGCAACGACACCATGATTTCCGGTTTCTGGCGCAGCGCCAATGCAACGATTGGAACCATGCAGGAAGTGTGGCTGCTGAAATCTGTCGAGACCGGCCGGATTGATCCGCTCATCGGTCATATCAACCAGATCAAGGCGCTCGCGGCGGAACTTCGTGAAGTGACAATGCAGGACGAGGACCTTCTGCTCCGCGTTTTTGCCGATGCGCGCCGCCTGAGGCCCTCGGAAGTCCAGAAGATGGAAGTCAGCCGGGTGCAGATTGAAACAATCTGGCAGCTGTTGGGCAATCTCTTCAAGGCGCATCCTGGACGCTTCAACAGGGCGTGGGGCGTGGCGCAAGCCAAGTTCATCACAGCGTACCTTGATGATCGCGCCTCACTCATATTCGCTGCGGAAACGCAGATGCCCAATCCGCTTGACGCCGCTAAGCTGTCGAAACGCGTCGCCGATAGCCTCGACGCCCTCTTCGAGATTTCAAAAGTGGCCATGATCATCGCAGACGAACGGCTGGTCAGCGAACAGGCTGCGGTCAAATGGCGGATGAACGTCGCCGTCGCTCTTCTCGGCCTCTGCATCGTCGTCTTTGGGCTGACGATTGCTTTCGCTCATTTCAGCATCGGCAAACCGATCAGCCAGATGACGGCAGCGCTCGTCAAGCTGGCCAAAGGTGAGACGATCGGGCTTGCCGATATCCGGCGTTCGTCGGCCGAAATCACTGCAATGTCCGGTGCTATCGACGTATTCCGTCGGCGTCTGGCGGAGAATGAAGCCATGACCCTCGCCGAAGAGACAAATCAGGCGTCGGTTGTTGCCCGCCAGCAGCGCCTTGAGGCCGCCATCAGCGCCTTTGAGCGCACGGCAGCGGGCACAATTCAGGGCATAGCCACGGCTTCCGCGCAGTTCGGTCAGACGGCAGCGACGCTGGAGGAAACGGTGGGCGCAACAGATGCTGTCATCAGGGATGTCGGCGAAAGCGCGCAGCTTTCGGCGGATAACATGCAGGCTTCGGCTGCGACAGTGACCCAGATGTCAAGCTCCATCGAGGAGATCGCCCAGAAGATCGCCCGCAACAGCCAGTTGATCGACGGAGCTTTTCTTCGGGCAAGCGAAGCCGATGCACAGTCCCATGCGCTTGGCAGTTCCATGGTGCGTGTCTCCGAAGTCGTGACAATGGTGTCCCAGATAGCGCAGCAGACCAATCTTCTTGCGCTCAACGCCACCATCGAGGCTGCGCGTGCAGGCGAGGCCGGCCGTGGCTTCGCGGTGGTGGCATCAGAGGTGAAGGCGCTGGCGAGCCAGACGTCCTCGGCCACCGGTGATATCGGCGCGCAGATCGAGAACATCCGGGGTGCAGCGCAAGGCACCATCGAGACCGTCGCCGAAATCCGCGCCGCGATCGACGAACTCAACGGTGCCGGCTCGATCATTGCGGCCGCCGTGCAGGAGCAGAACATCTCCGCTTCCGAGATCAGCCGGACCGTACAGGAAACGGCGCTGCAGGCAGGACGTGTGCTGCGCCATATGGAAGAGCTTCAGGCGGCGTCGGGCCGCACCCGCACGGCGGCTGATGATGCACGCGTCGCTTCCAGCGAGCTGGTGGCGGGCAGCGATGAGATGCGCCGCGCCATCGACAGGTTTCTCGGCGACGTGCGGGCTGCCTGAATACTGGTCGCCTGAACGCAAACTCGTTGAACGCGGGCAAAAAAAGACCCGCCAGGCGGGGGCCGATGCCTGGCGGGTCCGCCATCCGGTATCGCCGTCCATGCCGTTGGGTGCGGAAAGCATGGCGGCCCGGATGAGCCTTGTTTCCGGTGGTTCACGTCGTCCTTGGGTTGGCGGAAAGCCTTAACGTGATCCCCGAAACACAGGCATATTGGCCGGGACTCCTTGCGCTCTCTCAAAGATCGGAGGGTGCATTTGAGTCCAATTTTCCGTCGCATCGCCAGTATATCGGGGCTTAGCCGCAAGGGTTCATTAGCCAACGGTTTTCGGAAAAGCCGCAGTACGGATCAGTTAGCGCCATGATTTCAACGATGAAGCACCGTGTCGGCGCATCTTGAAGTGATGAACGAAGCTTGTTTTCGATAGCGGACTTCATGTTGACACCCCCTGACGCTGCGTCATGGGGCTGGAATTAACGTTTGGGGGCCTTGCGTGTTTTACCATGTTTCAAAAATCGCCTGGTTTTTCGTCGAGCCGTCGAACGTCATAGCGCTGCTGATCGCGGCCGGACTGGCGCTTTTGCTGCTGCGGTTCCGGCGGCTTGGCAGTTTGCTTGCCGGTTTTGGCGCGGTGCTGCTTGTCGTCATTGGCCTGACGCCCTTCGCCAACTGGCTGATCCTGCCGTTGGAGATGCGCTTTCCGCCGGTCGACCTCGCAGGCCGCACGGTTGACGGCGTGATCGTGCTGGGTGGCGCGGTGCAGGAACGGCCGACGCTTGCCCATGGCCGTATGGCCTTCAACGAGGCGGGTGAACGCGTGGTGGCGATGGCGGATCTCGCGAGGCGCTATCCGGATGCCCGCGTCATCTTCACTGGCGGTGCCGGCTTCTATTCGCACGCACCTGCGCCGGAGGCCGATGTGCTGCGAAGCCGTCTGTCCGAACTCGGGCTTGGCGAGAACCGGGTGGTTTTTGAGAACCGCTCGGTCAACACCCATGAGAACGCGCTGTTCTCGTTCGAGGTCGCAAAACCAAAGCCCGGCGAGACCTGGCTTCTCGTCACTTCCGCCTGGCACATGCCACGCTCCGTCGGCATCTTCCGGCATGCTGGCTGGCCTGTCGTGGCGTATCCGGTCGATCATCGCACAGCGGGCTGGGGCGATGCGACACGCGGCTTCACCTCCGTGTCTGATGGGCTGAGGCGTGCCGATATCTCCGTGCGTGAGTGGCTCGGCCTTCTGGTCTACCGGCTGACAGACCGGACAGATGCGCTGTTTCCGGCACCGTGACGCCAGAATGGCGCGCATGAACGGAAGCTCAGGAATCCTGCCGTTCGCGTTCAGCTTGCCGTCAGGTGTCCCGAAGTAGAACACTCTCCATACCGGGACGAGAAGCTCCCCCCGGCCCAGAAGGAGACGACCATGTCGAATCTTGTTTCCCGCCTCAAGAAGGCAGCCGTGCTTGGCCTCGCCATCACCACCGTCGGAACCGGCATTGTCGCCCTGTCGACGACCGAGGCCGAGGCGCAGTGGCGTCGCAACAACCGCGGCGCGGCCGTTGCTGCCGGTATCATCGGTGGCATTGCCGCCGGCGCGCTGATCGCAGGTGCAGCCCGCGCCCATGCGGCCCCATCGTATGGATATGGCTACGCCCAGCCTTCTTACGGCTACGCCCAGCCATCCTATGGTTACGCGCAGCCGGCCTATAGCTACGCACAGCCTTCCTACGGCCATGGCTACTACCAGCCGGCCTACAGCGAGGGTTACGGCCAGCAGCAGCGCTGCTTCACCCGCAAGGTGCGTCAGGTCATCGACTACGACACCGTCGTGATCCGCCGCGTCCGCCAGTGCCATTGAACGACAACCATGGATGGGCGGCCCGCTGAAGGCCGCCCCACTCTCCCGCCTGTCGAAGCTCCGGTTCACGCCGGGGCTTTTTTCTGTGCCGCGTCGCCTGCTAGTGCTGTCGCCATGACCGACTCGCCCGACATCCCAGCACCGGTGGCCGCATCGGCGGTTGTGGATGTGCTGGTGCCGGTCGCGCTCGACAAGGCCTACAGCTACCGTGCGCCTGCAGGTATGGCTCTTGCTCCCGGCGATCTGGTGGCTGTCCCGCTTGGAACGCGCATGGTGACCGGTGTTGTGTGGGATCGCGATCCCGAGGTGGTCGGCGGGCGGGGCGACAATCTGAAAGCGGTGGAGCGCCGGCACGACTGGCCACCGATGTCCGGGAATCTCCGGCGCTTTGTCGACTGGATTGCGGCTTACACTCTTGCCCCGAAGGGAATGGTGGCGCGGATGGCCGTCCGTGATCCCGAAGCTGTCGCGCCCGAGCGGCTGCGCTACGGCCTCAGGATTGCGGCCCGAACGCCACCGCAGGATGCGCTGACGCCTGCCCGCACCAAGGTCATCCGCGCGGCAGAGGGGGGCATGCTCTATCCAAAGGGGGAGCTTGCAAAGCTCGCGGGCGTCTCGACCGGCGTCGTGGACGTGCTCGTCGATCTCGGCTTCCTGGAAGCTGCCCTGCTTCCGGCGGAGACGGTGGCTGAGCGTCCCGATCCCGCCCACGCCGCCGCCCTGCTCAGCGACAGCCAGCGCGCGGCGGCCGACGAGCTGTCGGCGAAGGTCGTGGACAATGCCTTCTCCGTCAGTCTGCTGGAGGGCGTCACGGGTTCGGGCAAGACGGAGGTCTATTTTGAGGCCGTCGCCGCCGCGCTCAAGGCCGGACGGCAGACGCTGATTCTGATGCCGGAAATCGCGCTGACGGCGCAATTTCTTGCCCGTTTCGAGGCCCGCTTCGGGGCCAAGCCCGCCGAATGGCATTCAGGCATCGCCACCGGTCGCAAGGACAGGCTCTGGCGCGCGGTGGCTGCCGGCGAGGCGATGGTGGTCGTTGGTGCTCGCTCGGCACTGTTCCTGCCTTTTGCAAGGCTGGGCCTCGTGGTCATCGATGAGGAGCACGAGCAGGCCTACAAGCAGGACGACGGCGTTCACTACCACGCCCGCGACATGGCGGTTGTGCGCGGGCGCATCGAGGGCTGCCCGGTGATCCTCGCCTCGGCGACGCCCTCCATCGAAAGCCGCGTCAACGCCGAAGCGGGGCGCTATGCCCATGTCCGGTTGAAGGAGCGCTTTGGTGGAAGGCAACTGCCCAGGCTGGCGGCCATCGATCTGCGCGCCCACCCCATGCCCCATGGCAGCTGGATTTCAGCTCCGCTGCGCTCAGCCGTGCGCGAGACACTTGGGCGCGGCGAGCAGGCGCTGCTCTTTCTCAACCGCCGGGGCTACGCGCCGCTCACCGTCTGCCGGCACTGCGGCCATCGCTGGCGCTGCCCGCAATGCAGCGCCTCGCTGGTGGAGCATCGCTTCCGCCGTGCGCTGATGTGCCACCATTGCGGCCATGTGGAGCGCACGCCCCGCGCCTGCGTCTCGTGCGGCACCGAGAACAGCCTCGCCGTCTGCGGGCCAGGCGTGGAGCGGCTGGCGGAGGAGGCAGCACTTGCCTTTCCCGACACGCGGATGATTGTGCTGTCGTCGGATTTCCCAGGCGGCATGGAGCGCCTGCGCCGCGAGTTCGAGGCGGTGGCTGCTGGTGAGTTCCAGCTCGTCATCGGCACGCAGCTGGTCGCCAAGGGGCACAACTTTCCCGGGCTCTCGCTGGTGGGTGTTGTGGATGCCGATGTGGGCCTGGCCAGCGGCGACCCGCGTGCGGCGGAGCGTACCTTCCAGCTGATGCAGCAGGTCACGGGGCGCGCCGGGCGCGGCG
>JBOFUS010000143.1:0-7836 GCA_051652685.1 Beijerinckiaceae bacterium | reverse complement strand
GCGGGCTGGACAGGGGCGATCTCCTGTCGCTGCTGCTGTCGCGGCTGGTTCAGCTCGCGACGCCCGCGATCCAGACACCCTACGCGGCGCTTGTTGCCTCGCTTACGTATGGCGTCTTTGCCATGGCGCTGGTCGGCGGTATGCAGCGCGTTGGCCGAAGCTTCGCGGAAGCCGTTGGTCTGACCCTGCTTCTGCTCGCACATCCCCTGATGGCGACGGCACTGCTGGAAGGACCAAGCGCGATCCTGTTTTCCATTGCACTGTTCTCACTTGGCCTCTCGATCTTCGTCCTGCATCGGGACGGCAGTCCGACGGCCCTCATGGCGACCGGCCTCTCACTCGCCTTCGTGGCCAGCGTGGGTCACGCAGGGTTGGAATACGCGCTCGCCGCATTGCCTCTGATTGCCTTTGTCTGCCCGCGCGCGCTGCTGCAGGTCTCGGCGTTCCGGCTGGGCGTCACCATCGTCTTTCCGCTTGTCTGTGTGGCCTTTGGTCTGGTGTTCATCGATTGGGTCTTCAAGTTCAATGTGGCCTTGCGGGACATCGACGCGCCTTCGATGCCGTCCGGAGCGCCGGTCACCTTGCCAGCCGAGACCGCCATCGCGATGTCGCTGAGCCTTGTTTCGATCATGATCCTCGCGTTTCTGCGCTGGCGCCCCAGGCTGGTGTTGTTGACACCGATGTTCGCGCTTGTCGGGCATGTCTTTCTCGGAGGCCTGCTTATGCTCCTGCTTGCGAAGCCGGGACAGACGAGTGCCCCCATCTTGGCATCCGTTGTCACGGCCTCGGCAGTGATCCTTGTGCGCTGGCCGGAGGAGAGCTTCTCCCGGCCGATGGTATTTGCCGTACTGATCCTTCAGGTCATTCTCGGGTGGCTGGTCTTCGGACTGCCGCGACCTGCGGCAGAGGCGACCGATGACATGGCACTTGGCCGGTTCATTGCCGGCCGCTCGCAGGTGCTCTTCGACGCCGCCAACGCTCCGTCGGTTGTCGCGGCGCGGGGCTATGTCTCCGGCCTCGTGCTGCCGGACCGCGAGCCGTCGCGCGCTCCGCCCTCTCTCCCCCGCGACTACGCCCTCGTGGTGACCCATGACCCTCAGACGCGGCGCGGAGCGGCCGACCGGGTCAACCAGCGCATGCCGGATCTGTTCGCCGGCGGAGCGCCGGGCATGCGCCTCGTGCATGCGCAGGGATCGTGGCGTGTCTACGGGCGGGACTCGCAGTGGATTGTCAGCGGAGGAGAACGGCCATGACCCGCGCATTGCTTGTTTCGGGCGACGTTCATCTGCGCCCGACCATCCGGGAGCCGCTGGAGCTTCTTGGTGTCGCGCGCATGGACCACGCGGAAGATGTCAGGACAGCCATCGCCATTGGGCGTGCAACGCTGCAGACGGGCGAGGGCCTTGCGGCGATCGTCATCGACGGTGTCGAGGATCACATGCTGGCCTTCGATCTGCTTGATGCCCTCGGCGATGAAGGCTTTGCCCGGGAGACGCCCAAGCTGGTGCTGATCGAGCGTGCCCGGGCCGCAAGCATCGATGTCCTCATGTTTTCGGGTGCCGATGATGTGCTGCTCTCGCCGTTCAGCGCGCCGGAACTGAAGCTTCGGATTCAGCTGGCGCAGCGCCTGCGGGCCGAAGTGCGGGAAAGGCGTGCCGTCGCGGCGGCGCTGGAGGCGCTCAGGACCAACGGCGGCCTACAACCGGCAGCGCATGATCCGCCATCCATCGATCCGACAACCGGCCTGTTCAACCGCGCCGCAGCCGAGGCCTTCCTGCGCGTTCTTTCTGCAGGATCAAGCCAGCGCCTGCGCTTCTCCGTCGTTGCGCTCTCTGTCGATGCGCTGGAAGGCTATGGGGCGAGTCAGGGCGTGAGCGCAATCCGGCCGCTGTTGCGCGCGCTCGCCGACGCATTGATGACGCTGGAGGCACCGCTTGGCTCAGTGATTTTTCGGTATGATGATGACACGCTCATCATCCTGATGCTTGACGCGCCGGTCGGCCGCACGGCCAGCCTGGCGCGCGCCTGCTTTGAATCGGTGATTGGCATGCGCTGGCTCAATCCCGGCTCCAGTATCTCGCGCCATGTGACGGCGAGTATCGGCTTTTCCAGTGGTCTCGTGCCAATCGAGCTGAGCGTCACCGAGATCGTCGGCAACGCCATTGCCGCAATGGAACGGGCGATCGGACAGGGCGGAAACCGCATCCTGCGCGGTGGCAGGCCCGCGCCCGGCGCAATGGCATCCTGATGGCGGTTGCCGGCAGTTTTTCGCGAAGCATTGCCCTCGCGCTCGCGATTGCTCTCATGGCTTCGGGGGCGGTGGCGCAAACGCGTGAAACCGGAGGTCGCATGTTGTTCGGAGCCAATGTCGTGCGCGTGCCGGTGGCCCCTTTTGGATCGCCGGCGGCACGCCGCTCGCTGGTGGAGCTTCAACGTGTCGGCGCGGATGTCGCCGCCATCATTCCTTTCTTCTGGCAGCCTGACAGGACGTCGGTCGAGATCGTTGCCGGGGCTGACATGGATCTGGCTGAGATCCGCCGCGCTGTCGCCGACGCCCGTGCTGCCGGTCTGATGCCTGTGATGAAACCGCATGTCTGGATCGATGGTTCGTGGGCAGGGGAAGTCGCGGCCCCGGAAGATCGTCGCGCCGCCTGGTTCGCGCGCTACAAGTCGCTCGTCATCGATCTTGCAAAGCTGAGCGAGGAGGAGGGCGTGCCCGTATTCTTCATCGGCACCGAACTCGCAAAGCTCAGCGGCGCCGCTGAATGGGAGCTGCTTGTCCGCACGCTGCGCGGCATCTATCGCGGACGTCTCGGCTATGTGGCGCATGGCGTGGATGACGCGGAGAAAGTGCCTTTCTGGCCGCTGCTCGACATCATCGGCCTGTCGCTTTATCCGCCAATGGGTGCAGACGATGATGCGGCGGGCCGGCTGGCACTGATGCAGGCACAAGCCGCGCGGCTTGAAGCGTTATCAGAAAAGTTCGCCGGCAAGCCCGTCTGGATCACGGAGATCGGCCTGCGCTCTGCGATCGGTGCAGCCGCAAAACCGTGGGAAAGCGCCGAAGAACGCGTCGCGCCGCCCGATCCGATCCTGCAGGCCCGTGTGCTGGCCGACTGGCACCGGGCGCTCCGCTCGCACCGGTTCGAGGCTGTTCTTGTCTGGCGCTGGTTTACGGACCCGCTCGCGGGAGGTCCGGCCGACACGGATTTTACTGTCCAGAACAAGCCGGCAAGCGGGGTGCTGCTGTGCTTCTGGAGCGGACTTTGCCGGTGAAGCCGATAGGCGAGTGAGCATTGCCTAAGAGCTCGCGTTCGCGTCCTTCACGATGACATCTGTTGTCAAAACATAGCCGACGCCGCGCACGGTCTTGATCAGGCTTGGCGTTGCCGGATCATTCTCGATCTTTCGCCTGAGGCGCGAGACCAATGCATCGATGGAGCGATCCATCGGCGTCCAGTCATGGCCCTTCAAAAGGTCCATGATCGCATCGCGCGACAGCACACGATGGGGGCGGCGCGCCAGAAGCTCCAGCAGGTTGAATTCAGCCGTGGTGATCATGATCGGGCAACCATCCGCGCCTGTCAGCTCCCGCCGGCCGAGATCGAGCGTCAGTCCGCCGAAGGAAAGTCGTGCGCCGAATTCGCCTTCCACCGATACTGCCGGTGATTTCCGCCGGAGGACCGCGCGAATGCGGGCCACGACCTCGCGTGGATGAAACGGTTTGGCGATGTAGTCATCCGCACCCAGCTCAAGCCCGACCACACGGTCGATCGTGTCGCCTTTTCCGGAAATCATGACAATGGGAACATCCTGGGTTGCCCGCACGTCGCGCGCCAGCGACAAGCCGCTTTCGCCGCCAAGCATAAGGTCCAGTGTCATCAGGTCGACGCGCCGCGACTTCAGCAGGCTGCGCATTGCCGCTCCGTCCGACGCTTCGCTGACGCTGAACCCTTCCATCTCGAGACAATCGCGAAGGACGGCCCTCACGCCCGCATCGTCATCCACAATGAGGACGTGCTGCTGCTGTGACATGAATTGCTCGCGCGCCGTCGGTGGAAGCCCAAGCTCCGTTACAAATGGTTACACAATGCGACACGAGATTGCAAAGGCGTCGAAGGCCCGTTTCGCGGGGATCGTCTTGTCCGTCTTGGCCGAGTTGCCGGCCAGCGGGAGAACGTGATGCTGGAAGTCATTGATACACGGAGAGTTTCCGGTAGCGCGCACCTTGTCAGCGGCGGCGCTCGCGCAGGTCTGGACGGCGGCGCCTGGAAGCCGCAGGCCTGCGGCGTCCGCAAGGTTGCGGCCAACGAAACGCTCTGGTGTGAAGGCGACGAACGGACACACCTTTATATCGTTCAGTCCGGCGCAGTCTGCCTGTCGCGCATGCTTCGCGACGGCCGGCGAATTGTGTTGGGTTTCGCCTTCCCCGGCGATTTCATTGGACTGGGGTCGGACGTCCACAGCTGCGATGCGCAGACACTCCAGCGGACCCAGCTTGAAACCATAGCCGCCTGCGTCTTCAGGCGCGCGGTGCACGAGAGCCCCGAATTGGCCCGTCGCGCAGCCTGCGCCATGAATGAGGCCCTCAACACCGCCTATCAGCATGTTGTCGTGATCTCCAAACTCTCGGCCGAAGAGCGCCTGGCAAGCTTCCTCGTTTCCCTGTCCAACCGCAACGAGGCACGCGGGTTGGGCCCGCTCAGTGTGCTCTTGCCGATGAAGCGGGTGGATATTGCTGATTACCTCGGGCTCACCATCGAGACTGTCAGCCGCACGTTTACGATCTTCCGGACAGCGGGACTGATTTGTCTTGAGCAGTCCAATATCGTGGTGTTCAAGGATCTGAAGCGGCTGAGGCAGCTTGCGGCTGGCGGGTGTGACGCGGTCGCTGCAGCCTGACTATGGATCTTGATCAGATCGTGCAGGCGCTTTCTGTGTCTGTTCGCAAGCAAGGCTGATTGCGGCCGCAAGCTCGTGGGTTGCGTAGGGTTTTCTCAGCACGGGCTGGCCATCGTTGCTTTCGGCCACCTGCCGTGCGATTTCCGTTGCGAAGCCAGTGGCCAGCACGATGGAAATGCCCGGTCGATTGGCCTTGATCCACGCTGCCAGCTCATAGCCGGAGATGCCTCCAGGCATCATCACGTCGCTCAGCACAACATCGAAACCTGTGTCCGCTTCAAGGATAGCGATTGCAGCCACGGCGGTGTTGCAAGCGACACACGCCATGCCGAGTTTTTCGAGGCGTTGCACCGCGACATCGCTGACGCCGGGATCGTCCTCGACAACAAGAACGCGCTTTCCCACAATTGCAGCCAGGACGCGGGGTGCAGGCTGGACGAGGGTTGTAACGCTCTCATTCACACTTGGCAGAAAGAGATTCACCGTGGTCCCCGTGCCGGGCTCGCTGTAGAGCGTGACGCCGCCGCCGGATTGCCTGGCGAAGCCGTAGACGGTTGCAAGGCCAAGCCCCGTGCCCTTTCCATGCTCCTTTGTTGTGAAAAACGGCTCGAATGCCCTTGCCGCAACTTCGGCCGCCATGCCTGATCCGTTGTCGCTGACCGATATCCGCACATAGTCGCCAGGGGGTATCCTTTCAGCGCGTGCCGTCGGGATGGCGTCGTCGACCAGCGCATTCGCGGTTTCGATCACCAGTTTCCCGCCCTGGGGCATGGCGTCGCGTGCATTGATCGCCAGGTTGAGGATTGCGTTCTCCAGCTCGCCCTGGTCGGCGCGGGCAGCGTTCAGCTCTGGCGCAAGCGTCGAGATGATAGCGATATCATCGCCCAGCGTGCGCCGGAGCAGGTCGATCATGTCTGTAACGAGGCCGTTGACGCGGAGTATCTCCGGCATGAGCTTGCGGCGTCGGGCGAAGGTCAGGAGTCGTTCCGTCAGCCGCGCGCCCATGCCGACTGCGTCGATCGCCCGCTTAAGCTGGCGCTGGGCGCGCTCGTCCGACAACTGTCCGTCGATCAGTTCAAGATTGCCACCGATGACGGTCAACAGGTTGTTGAAATCATGGGCTATGCCGCCCGTAAGCTGGCCAAACGCTTCCATGCGTTGCGCATGCGCGAGGCTGTCCTGGATGGCCTCGCGGCGTTCGATCTCCTGCCTGAGTTCCTGCGTGCGCTCTGTCACGCGTTGCTCAAGCTCGTGTTCGATCGCTTTCCAGGCCGTCACGTCCTGAAGTGTACCGATCACCAGCCTCCCACCGCTGCCGTCAACCAGAACCGAGGATACGGTGCGTAGCCACGTTGTGGCACCGTCCGGCCGGATCACGCGGTATTCGACTTCACTTTGAGCCTCGCCAGGTTTCGCGGAAAGGCTGCGGCGAAGGATTTCACGATCATCGGGATGGGCGAGGGCAAGCGCTTCCTCGACCGTTAATTCTGTTGTCTGAATCCCGAGAATCACAGGCGCGTGGCCAAAATACTTCATCTGCTCCGTGGCGAGATCGTGCTCAAAGGCACCGAGCCGGCCAGCGGCGAGCGCCTGTCGCAGTTTCTCGGCATCCCGGCGGCGGCGCTCCTCGGCACGCATCCTCTCTGTCGCGTCCCGAAGCACGACCGTGAGGGCGAAGCCATCGCCGTACTCGATCTTGCTGATGGTTGCGTCGGCGGGAAACTCCTCGCCTGATTTGCGTACCGCGCTGATCGTCGATCTCTCGCCCATATGACGTGCCGTCGGCGCTGCGGCGGCGAAACCGGCGACATGCCCTGCGTGCCGCAAACGATGTCGCGGCGGGATCAGGCGTTCAAGCGAGCGCCCAAGCACCTCTTCCGCACTGTAGCCGAACACGGTTTCTGCGCCGCGATTAAAGAAGATGATGTTCTGCTGGGGATCAATGCAGATGATGGCGTCAACCGCCAGTGCCAGAATCTGCGCGTGCGGCAGCCCTGTGCCGGCCGCAAGCGAGGGTGGTTGTGTGGCAATCCGGTTCATCTCTCACTCTGATAGATAGCTGTATCGAAGCACTGCCGCAAATCTCCAATTGAGGTTGCTCAATACGCTCATGCTCCGGATCGATCATCCTGCAGTCGGATCGATGGGAGTGCAGAACAATGTCAAGGCTTGAACCCAACCAGGACAGGGAGCGCGCGGGGCGTGGCGCATCGCCGCTCTATCAGGACCTCCTCGTGTACCAGGACGAAAGTGGGGCCGCGATCAACGCGCTCGACTATGCACAGGCCCTGGCGGAAGCTGCGGATGGCAATCTTGCCGGCCTGATGTTCGGCTTCCTCGCCTCATACCCCGTGAATGTCTATATGGAGGCAACGCCTGACCTCTGGCTGGCGGCGCAGCGCAAGGCGACGGAAGAAGCCGACGCCGCTCAACAGCGCATTGCCGTGCGGATGGCGAAGAATGCGTCCGGCGCCGAACTGAGGCGCAAGGACGTCATGGGCGGCGAGGCGGGCCGCATGCTCGCGGTGCATGCCCGCTACGCCGACGCCGTTGTTCTTGGTTGGTCGGATGGCAAGGGATCCGACTTCGAGCGTCAATTGCTTGAGGCGGTGCTGTTCGAGGCCGGCCGGCCTATCATCATCGTCCCGGAAGGCTGGAAGGGCCGGGGACCGCCCAAACGCGTGCTGCTTGCCTGGACCCCGGAGCGGGAGGCGACGCGGGCGGTGCATGATGCGCTGCCGCTGATGAAAGCGGCAGAACAGGTGTCTGTCCTTGCGGTCGTGTCCAACGGTGGTGGCGGCGAGGAAGACCCCGGTGCCGATATCGCCCGTCATCTGGCCCGCCACGACGTGAGGGCCAAGGTGAACCAGGTTCCCGGAGGTGGGCGCACCGCCGGCGCTGTCATCGCCGATCAGGCGCGCTATCTCGACGCGG
>JBOFUS010000142.1:0-2481 GCA_051652685.1 Beijerinckiaceae bacterium | reverse complement strand
GCCGTTGAGGTGCCGTCGTCGGCGCTTCAAAGCTCTCGCCGTCGGTTGAGACGCGGGCGCCGCCCAAGATCATGCGGGGCGCGGCTGTAGCGGCGCGGTGTGACGGCGCGAGGTGAATGCGACGCTGACCACCACCTCTTGGTCGAGCTTGCCGAGAATTTCGATCATCCGGTCGAGCGTAAAGCGCCCGAGCTTTGCATTGCGGATGCGCGAGAATTCTGAGTGCCCAACGCCGGTCTGCTTCTCCGCCTCGCGGGTCGAGAGCTTGCGCTCATCCAGCGTGCGGATAATCTGCGCAGCCATGATGGCGCGTGCCTGCTCAAGGTCGGGGTTCGGATGGTCGAAGTCGCGGAAGACATTGCCGCTGCCATGCACCAGTTCAAACTCATCATCACTCATTTCAAGGCCTCTTTCAGTCGTTTCAGTCGTTCTCGGATCAGGTCGATCTCTATTTGCGGGGTCTTGATCCCCGACGTCGATTTCTTTTGGAAGGCGTGGACCACCCACAGAGCATCGTCGATCTGGACGGCATAGAGCACGCGAAAAGCGTCGCCTCGATGTCGCAAGGCAATCTCGAACACCCCGCCGTCAACACCCTTGAACGGCTTCGCCTTGTCGCCCTTGGCTCCTTCCGCGGCCAAGGTCAGCGCGCGGCTGGCCTCGAACTGCACTTCGGAAGGGAAGTCTTCGAAATCACGGCGAGCGGCCTTCAACCAAGAAATCGGGCGGGTAAGACGCATGACGGGAATGTTGACTTTTTTGTCAACATTGTCAAACGATTTGCACTGCCCTTTCGCACCGGACTTTCGCACAGAAAAAGCGCTGCGATCTCAACGGCCCACGTTCTGTGCATAAATCTTGAGATGTGCAAGGCACGGCTTCGGGGAAAAATCTTTCCCAACTGGTATTGATTACGGCTGCCGGAAAGAGAGCCCTTAACACATGGCATATGCGCCCTCGGAACGGGAGCTTGATTTCGCGCAACAGCAATTTTCACTAAGGCCGCACCATGCCATATTGATAACATGACTCAACCTTGGAATTTCAGCTCCACGACCTGCCCGATCGTATATCACTACACCTCGGTCGCAGCCGCCCGGGCGATGGTCGAGACCCGATCAATCTGGCTATCCGCATACTCCAGTATGAATGATTCTTCGGAGTTTTCCTATGCGCGTGATCGATTGGCTGACCTGGTGCGCAATAGGCAAGTGTATATGGACACATCAGCGCGCTACTGCATCGCGTTGGCGCTCGAAGGCTTGATCCGGAATATAGGTCTAGTGTTGGGGTCGCTGACTGCTCGGCGCGACGATCTGATTCAATGGCGAAGCTATGCAAGCAATGGTGCAGGTTGCGTCATAGGGATTGACGCCGCCTATCTGGAGCATGACGCGGGTGTTGCGATCCGCAATGTGCTCTACGACGAGGCAGAAGTCGGTCGCATATTGCGTAGTGCGCTGGAGGTCGTTCAGGAGCAATTTGAGAGTGCGCCGGATGATATTGCGACACTGATGGACTTTGCTCGCCGCTCCGCGGCCGACCTCTTTAATATCAAGCATCCTTCCTTCGCCGACGAACGCGAGGTTCGGATTGCGCGAATGCTCGTTTGCGCGGAAGATGGAACACTTAAAGACGTTGGCGGCACTCGCTTCGACGGCAGCAACGTTCAAGCAATGCCAGTCGCACGGCGAACCGGCGCATTTGGCGAGACCAACTATATTGCGTTGCCGTTGATCAGGAGGGACGGTTCAAACACGATTGTCGAAGTGGGGCTCGGACCGAGTATGCGCACCAATGACCGAACTCAGCATCGCGCGTTCTTTGCAAGCCATGGCCTGCAAGTCTGGCAATCGAACTTACCCTACCGGGCCTAGGCGATCGTACCGTGGTTCCAATCTCTTTAGCTGCAAGAACGTCCCGTTAAGCGGCTGTATGGAATTGGCCCGCCGTGGTGCATGAATCTTGACTTCGCAACAACCTATGCGGACGGAGCAGCTTTCGCTGGTTACAATGGAGGTGCGCGGGTTCGGCTCGTTGCGCTGTGGGAAGGGGAACGCCCCCCTCACTCCACCTTGATCCCCGTCGCCTGTACCAGTTCAGTCAACACCGCCCGGTCGCGCCCCATGAAGGCGGCTGTCTCCGTCGCGCTCCATGTCGGTGCCTCAATCACCAGATCCCGGTAGCGCGAAAGCAGAGCCGGCGCGCTTAACGCCCGGTTGATGCCATCGTTCAGCCGGCCGACGAGCTCTGCCGATGTCCCCTTCGGCGCAACGATGGACGCCCAGCCCACATAGACCACATCCACGCCCTGTTCCTTCAGCGTCGGCAGTTCAGGCACTTGCGGCTGGCGGCCGGCGGATGTGACGCCAAGCGCCTTCACCTTGCCGGCCTGGATGTTGCCGAGGCTTGCCGCCAGGCTGTCGACGAAGGCATGCACCTGTCCAGACATGATGTCGGCGGTGGCGAGTGCCGCGCCGC
>JBOFUS010000141.1:0-1540 GCA_051652685.1 Beijerinckiaceae bacterium | reverse complement strand
CGCACCGACATGGGAAGGGCCTCTGCAGTTCATGCTTCGGCTCGAAACGAACCGAATCTCCTTCCACAAATGTCCGCTCTTCGGCCTCGTGGACCAGCTTAAGCAATTTGGGTTGTGTCCGCAATGGGCGCAGGGCAGGGTCGCAGGGCAATCGCTTCAGATTAACGGCGATGCGCGGTTGGTAGGGATGTGATTCATAGAGGGCTTCAGAGATTGGAGCTTTCGATGTCGGTCAAGTCAGCCAACGTATCGGTTCTGGCCCATTTTTCAGCGCTTTCTGATCCGCGGCAGCAATGGCGTGTGATGTATCCGCTGCGTGAAGTGCTGCTGCTTGTGCTTTGCGCGACGCTTTGCGGAATGGACGATTTCGTGGAGGTGCGTCTGTGGGGCAAGGAGCGGCTCGGGTTCCTGCGCCGCTTTCTGCCCTATGAGCGCGGCCTGCCCTCCCATGATACGCTCAACGATGTCATCAATGCACTGGATGGCGAACTGTTCAAGGCCTGCTTCACGCGCTGGGTCGAAGCCTTGCGCGATAACCAGCCGGACATCATCGCGGTGGATGGCAAGACCTCGCGCCGCAGCCATGCGCGGGCAAAAGGCATCGAGGCGCTGCATCTGGTTTCGGCCTGGGCGAGCCGGCAAAGGCTCGTGCTCGGGCAAGAAGCTGTTGGCGACAAGTCCAATGAGATCAATGCCATACCCCTGTTGCTCGAGCGGCTGGAACTCACCGGTGCCCTGGTCACGATCGACGCCATGGGAACCCAGACAGCCATCGCCGACATCATCGTGGGGCGCGGCGGGGACTATCTGCTGGCTCTCAAAGGCAATCGTCCCGCAACACATGCCGATGTCGTGGCCTTCTTCGACGATCCGCCAGCTCAGATGATCGAAGAGGTCCACGTCACCACTGACGCCGATCATGGCCGGATCGAAGAGCGCCGCCATCTGGTCTGCCACGACGTCGGATGGCTGTTCCCGGACCGGCGCTTCAAGGACGAGCCGCGCTTTCCCCATCTGGCCATGATCGGCATGGTCGAGACCAGGGTCGAACGCGGCGGCCAGAAACAGGGTGAGCGGCGCTACTATCTCTCGTCCGCAAAGCTCGATGCAAAGGCCTTCGCCCATGCCGTACGATCCCACTGGGGCATCGAAAACCGCCTCCACTGGGTGCTCGATGTCGTCTTCCATGACGATCTCGCACGGCTCAGAACCGCGAACGGTCCTCACAACATGGCGATCATCAAACACATCGCCATGAACCTCGTGCGTAACCCAAAAGACTGCCACAGCCTCAAAAACAGACGCAAACTGGCCAATCTCAATCAGGACTATCTCGCACAACTCATCAGACAGACACCAAATTAACCTGAAGCGATTCCCCTGGGTGTTTGGCACCCATGACCTGCCGCTCAGCCTCTATACGGACCGTGGCAGCCACTACTTCCATACGCCCGATGCCGGCGGCAAGGTGGACAGGACGCGCCTTACCCAGGTGGGGCGGGCGCTGGCGCATCTGGGCGTCGAGCATATTGCGGCCTAT
>JBOFUS010000140.1:0-4998 GCA_051652685.1 Beijerinckiaceae bacterium | reverse complement strand
CCTTGGTGATCAGTTCGCCCTCTTCCAGCGCGGTCGAGAACATGCCGTCGAAGAAGTCATCGGCGGCAATCTTGCGCTTGTTGGTGACAACCGTCGCGCCGAGCGCCATCAGCGCCGCCGGATAGTCCGCCGCCGGGTCATTGTTGGCGACCGAGCCGCCGATGGTGCCACGATGGCGGACGTGCGGATCGCCGATGTTGCCGGCGAGCGCCGCCAGACCCGGCAGGTGCGCCTGCACATCGGCGGACGCCGCCACTTCGGCGTGAGTCGTCATTGCGCCGATGACGAGGGTTTTGCCCTTGACCTCGATGCCCTTCAGATCCGCCGCCTTGCCGAGATCGATCAGGTTGGTCGGGCTGGCGAGTCGCTGCTTCATGGTCGGAAGCAGCGTCTGGCCTCCAGCCAGAAGCTTGGCGTCCTCAGCCTTGGCGAGGAGGCCCGCGGCCTGACGGGCGGTTGCGGCGCTGTGATAGGTGAAAGCGTACATGGTCGTTCTCCTAAAAGCCGATTACTCGGCCGCCATCTTGTTGGTGGATTTCTGCACCGCTTTCCAAACGGCCTGGGGCGTCGCGGGCATCGCGATCTCCTCATGGCCGAGCGCATCGGTGATTGCGTTGATGACGGCGGCAGGTGCCGCGATGGCACCCGCCTCGCCGCAGCCCTTGATGCCGAGCGGATTGGACGGCGCCGGCGTGGTGTTGAAACCGAGGCTGAACGACGGCAGATCGTCGGCGCGCGGCATGCCGTAGTCCATGAAGGACGCCGTCAGCAGCTGGCCGTTCTTGTCGTAGATCGCGCCTTCGTGCAGCGCCTGGCCGACGCCCTGCGCGATGCCGCCATGCACCTGACCCTCGACGATCATCGGATTGATGATGGTGCCGAAGTCATCAATGGCGGACCAGCGGTCGACCTTCGTGACACCTGTTTCGGGGTCGATCTCGATCTCGCAGATGTGCACGCCGGCCGGGAAGGTGAAGTTGGTCGGGTCATAGAACGCGCCCTCCTTCAGGCCGGGTTCCAGCTGCTCGCCCGTGAACTTGTGGGCGATGTAGGCCTGAAGCGCCACTTCGCCAAAGGCCATGGACTTGTCGGTGCCCTTCACGCTGAAGCGACCGTCCTTGAACTCGATGTCGCCCTCGCCGGCTTCCATGCAGAGCGCGGCGACCTTCTTGGCCTTGGCCTCGACCTTGTCGAGCGCCTTGACGATGGCCGACATGCCGACCGCGCCGGAGCGCGAGCCATAGGTGCCCATGCCCATCTGCACCTTGTCCGTGTCGCCATGAACAATCGCGACCTGATCGATGGGGATGCCGAGCCGGCCGGACACCAGCTGGGCAAAGGTCGTCTCGTGGCCCTGGCCGTGGCTGTGCGAACCGGTGAGCACCTCGACGGTGCCGATCGGGTTGACGCGCACCTCGGCCGATTCCCACAGGCCGACACCCGCGCCGAGCGAACCGACAGCCGATGAAGGAGCGATGCCGCAAGCCTCGATATAGGCGGAGTAGCCGAGACCGCGCAGCTTGCCGGCCTTCTCGCTGTCGCGGCGGCGCTTGGCGAAGCCCTTCACGTCAGCAAGCTCCAGCGCCTTCTTCATGGTGCCGGTGTAGTCGCCACCATCATACATCATGATGACCGGCGTCTGGTGCGGCCATTTCTTGACGAAATTCCTGAGGCGGAACTTGGCCGGATCCTCGCCACGCTCGCGCGCCGCGATCTCCATGATGCGCTCCACCAGGAAAGTCGCCTCAGGGCGGCCGGCGCCACGATAGGCATCGACCGGCGCAGTATTGGTGTAGACGGCCTCAACCTCGGCGTAGATCGCCGGAATATCGTATTGGCCAGACAACAGCGGCGCGTAGAGATAGGTCGGCACGCAGGACGCGAAGGTCGAGAGATAAGCACCGAGATTCGCACGGGTTTTCGCGCGCAGAGCCAGGATTTTGCCGTCGGCATCCATCGCAAGTTCAGCATGGCTGATATGGTCGCGGCCATGGGCCACCGCGAGGAACTCTTCCGTGCGGTCAGCCACCCACTTGACCGGCCGGCCAACCTTCTTGGCTGCCCAGACGCAGACGGTTTCCTCAGCATAGACGTAGATCTTGGAGCCGAAGCCGCCGCCCACGTCTGGTGCCACGACGCGCAGCTTGTGCTCCGGCGCAATGCCGATGAAGGCTGACAGGATGAGCCGCGCCACATGCGGGTTCTGGCTCGTGGTGTAGAGCGTGAAGCTGTCCTCGCCCGCATCATAGTCGCCGACGGCGGCGCGGGGTTCCATGGCGTTGGGCACGAGCCGGTTGTTGACGAGATCGATCTTCGTCACCTTCGCGGCTTTCTTGAAGGCCGCGTCCGTCGCGGCCTTGTCGCCAAGATGCCAGTCGAAAACCACGTTGTCGGAAGCGACCTCGTGGATGTTGGCGGCGCTCTTGGCGGTCGCGGTGGCGAGATCGACCACGGGTGCCAGCACGTCATACTCGACGACGACCTTCTCGGCCGCGTCGCGCGCTTCTGCCAACGTGTCGGCAATGACAACGGCCACATGGTCGCCGACATAGCGCACCTTGTCGAGCGCGAGTGCCGGGTGAGCGCCGGCCTTCATCGGCGTGCCGTCCTTGGAATGGATCATCCAGCCACAGATAAGGCCGCCGATCTTGTCGGCTGCGATATCTTCGCCGGTGAGCACTGCCACCACGCCGGATGCCTTCAGGGCCGCCGAGGCATCGATCTTCCTGATCTTCGCATGGGCATGGGGCGAGCGGACAAAGAACGCATGGGCCTGGCCGACGCGGTTGATGTCGTCGGTGTAGTTGCCCTTGCCGGTGATGAAACGGTGGTCTTCCTTGCGGCGCACGGATGCGCCAATGCCGGTCGCGGTCATGGTGTATTCCTCCCTGGCGTCCATCAGGTGAACTGCCGGAATAGGCAGCTGCGAACCCTCGACGCGTTCTTTTCTGATGGTCACGCAAACGGACGGCTGACGCCGGCCGCAGATCATTTGACGGAAGTCACTTTCCGCAAATCACTCGGCCGCGATCTTCATCCCGCCGCCGGCCATCGCCGCTGCTCCCGCTTCCACCGCCTTGACGATGTTGTGGTAGCCGGTGCAGCGGCAGATGTTGCCTTCCAGCTCCTCGCGGATCGTGTGTTCGTCGAGCGCCGTACCCTTGCGGTTCACGATATCAACTGCCGCCATGATCATGCCCGGTGTGCAGAAACCGCACTGGAGGCCGTGATGCTCGCGGAAGGCCTCCTGCATGGGATGCAGCTTGCCGCCCTGCGCCAGGCCTTCGATCGTGGTCACATGAGCGCCCGACGCCGAAAGCGCCAGCATCGTGCAGGCCTTCACGGCCTGGCCATCAACATGGACGACGCAAGCCCCGCACTGCGAGGTATCGCAGCCGACATGGGTGCCCGTGAGCCTGAGGTTGTCGCGGATGAACTGAACCAGCAACGTGCGCGGATCGACATCCGCAGACACGGCCTTGCCGTTCACCGTCATGGATACGGTGGCCATATTCGTGTTTCCTCCTGACACTGCCGCAGGTTCACCCGGCGGCCATTGAAACGCTCGCGGCCTGTCGCCGTCTGTTCGTGGGGCGACGCCCGTGAGCGCACCCTGGAATTCATCAAAATTCAATGTGAGGCCCGATTTTGCAGGGGTCAAGCGGAAACATGAGGCCGCGCCCCCCGGTTTTTTGCATTTTTCCGGCCATTTTTCATCAGGCGGTCCATGCCGCCCACTCTCAACGCATCACGCGTCGCCAGCGCTCGATCTCCCGCGTCACATGGGCCTGAAGACCGGAGGGTGTTCTCGCTTCACCGGCGGGCGGGATCTCCGCGTCGAAGGCGGAAAGCCGCTGTGCGGTTTCCGGCGCATCAAGCGCAACCGACAAGGCGCGTGACAAGGCGTCCACGACGGCCGGGTCCACACCCCTGGGAGCGAAGACTGCATTCCACGCGGTCATCGAAAAGGCGGGCAGACCCGCTTCGGCCGCAGTCGGCACGTCCGGCAAAGAGACCAGCCTGTGGCCGCTGGCGACAGCAAGGGCGCGCACCCGGCCGGACCTGACCTGCTCGACCATAATGACGGACTGATCGCAGATGAAATCCAGAACACCGGCAAGCATGTCATTCAGGGCTGGCGCGGTGCCGCGGTAGGTGACACCGGTCTGCATGCTGCCGGTGACCGACAGCAGAAGCGACGCCGCCGTGTGGGACGTGACGCCAATGCCCGCGTGCCCGAAGGTGAAGCCCATTGGCTTCGTCTTCAACAGTTCCGCGAATTCAGCCAGCGTCCGGGCCGAAAGCCCGTCGCGCACAACCAGCAAGATGGGTGTTGCGGCGATCATGCCCACCGGCGCGAAGTCAGTGACCGGATCATACGGTAGATTCGGCACGGCGCTCGGCGCAGCTCCATGCGTTCCAAGATTTCCCACCACAAGCGTCCGCCCGTCGGGTGCCGCACGCGCGGCCCTGAGAACGCCTGTTGCCCCGCCAGCGCCGGCAACGTTTTCCACGAGAATGCGCTGGCCAAGCGCCGTCACCATGCCATCAGCCGCGATCCGGGCGATAATGTCGGTCGGGCCGCCCGGAGCGAAGGGAACAATCAGCGTGATCGGCCCGGCTTGCGCTGCCGCAGGAGCCGCGATGGCAGACAGGGCGCAGGCGGCAAAGGATCGACGGGAGAGCATCGGCACCTCGTAACGACTGGAACACATTCAGTATTACAGATTGACCGCTTTCTGCGCATCTGTCGCATCAAGGATGCGTGACGCCGCGCTCTGGACAAGCGCGCGGGCCTCGATCAAGACGACCGCATGACCTTTTCGACCGGTTCCGGCCTCACGGGCGAACTTTTCGCCGATGCAGAAATGGCGCAGATCCTTTCCGACCGCCGCTGGCTGGAGGCGATGCTCGATTTCGAAGCCGCGCTGGCGCGGGCGGAGGCCGAGGTCGGCGTCATCCCCAAGGAAGCGGCGGAGGTCATCGCCTCTTGCTGCG
>JBOFUS010000139.1:0-5334 GCA_051652685.1 Beijerinckiaceae bacterium | reverse complement strand
CTTTTCGAGAGCGGTGCGCTCGGCGAAGGCGAGACGGCACGTTTTGACGTGGTCATGGCGACCGGCGAAGGCCGCAGGCTGGCGCGTGGCGCGAAATGGACATTGTCGCGTGTCAACCGCAACTATCAGTGGTTCTTCGTCGATGGACGCTGGAACTTCGAGGCGGTGAAGACCACCCGTCGTGTGGCGGATGGCGAAGTCGCACTCACCGCCGAGCAGCCAGGCCGCATCGAGGCAAAGATCGAATGGGGCTCCTATCGCCTCGATGTGCAGGCATCCGGCGCAGATGGCGCGGAGACGGCCGTGCTCTTCGACGTGGGCTTCCAGCCCGAGGCCAAGGCCGAAACGCCAGACGTGCTGGAGGTTTCGCTCGACAAGACCGGTTACGCCGCCGGCGAGACCATGCAGCTGCGCCTCAACCCGCGCTTTGCCGGCAAGGCGACGCTCGCTATCATCGGTGACAAACTGCACCACATCCACACTGTCGACATGCCAGCAGGTGGCGTGACGGTGCCTCTGCGCATCGATCCCGCCTGGGGTGCAAGCGCTTATGTGGTAGCTCTGGCCCACCGTCCGCTGGACCGCGAGGCGAAGCGCATGCCTGGCCGCGCCATCGGACTTTCATGGTTCGGCATCGACCGGGCGGCGCGCACACTGACTGTCGAAACCGGCGCACCGGAGATGATCCGCCCGCGCGGCAGGCTGGAGCTGCCCGTCAAGGTGGCAGGCGCGAAGCCTGGTGAAACCGCGCATGTAACCGTGTCGGCGGTCGATGTCGGTATCCTGAACCTGACAAAGTATCAGCTTCCCGATGCTGGCGAGCATTATTTCGGCCAGCGCCAGCTTTCGACGGAACTGCGCGATCTCTACGGCTTCCTGATTGACGGCATGCAGGGTGTGCGAGGCGCTTACCGCTCCGGCGGCGACGTGACAGCAGCGACAACCAGTGGCGACAAGCCGACACAGGAGCCTCTTGCCCGCTATTCCGGCGTGGTCAAGGTCGGCGCAGATGGTATCGCCCGCGTCGGTTTCGACATCCCGGCCTTCAATGGCTCCGTCAAGGTCATGGCCGTCGCCTGGACCGCCAGTCAGGTCGGCCAGGCGGAGGGCACGGTCGTCATCCGCGATCCGGTCGTCGCGCAGGCGACGCTGCCACGCTTCCTCGCGGTCGGTGATCAGTCGCGTTTCCATGTCGAGATCAACAACCTTGAGGGCGAGGCTGGCGAGTATGCGCTGGATGTCGATGTGAAAGGTCCCGTCGCGGTCGCTGGCGAGGCGGCGCGCCGCACGCTCCGCCTGACGAAGGGACAGAAGACACAGGTCACGATCCCGGTCATCGCCGCTGGCATCGGGACAGCACGCTTCGCCTTGCGCGTGACTGGCGGCGGGCATGACCTGTCCCAGGAGCTGGCCGTGCGCGTGCAGCCGAGTGCCGCCGCCATCGCCAGCCGCACCGTGCGGCCGCTGCCGGCGGGTGGGAGCGTGACACTGTCATCTGACCTGCTGAACGACTTCGTGCCGGGCTCGGGCGCCGTCGCCGTTTCGGTGTCGCCCTTCGGCGCGCTGGACGTGCCGGCGCTCGTCAAGGCGCTGGATCGCTACCCCTATGGCTGCACCGAGCAGACCATCAGCCGCGCCATCCCGCTGCTCTATGTCAACCGGCTGGCGAGCCTCGAGAACCTCGCCATCGATGATGCAGCGGAGGGACGGGTTGCTGCCGCCATCGAGCGCATCCTGTCGCGACAGGGCGCGAATGGCGCTTTCGGCCTCTGGAGCATGGGCGGCGACGATCTGTGGCTCGATGCGCTGGCAACGGACTTCCTCACCCGCGCCCGCGAGCGCGGCCACGCCGTGCCGCCGGTCGCCTTTGGCATGGCGCTTGACCGGCTGCGCAACCGCGTGGTCAACGCGGGCGAGATCCGTCCGGAGGAGGCATCCGGCATCGCCTACGGTCTCTATGTCCTGGCACGCAATGCGCGGCCTGTGATGGGCGACCTGCGCTATCTCGCCGACAACAAGCTCAAGGACTTCGCCACGCCGCTTGCCAAGGGGCAGATCGGCGCAGCCCTTGCGCTGCTGGGGGACCGCGGCCGCTCGCGCCGCGCCTTCGACGAGGCAGTGACGACACTGACGAGCCAGCGTGACGAACGCATCCACCGCGTCGACTATGGCTCGAAGCTGAGGGACGGTGGCGGCCTGATGGCGCTGATCGCGGAGGCCGACGCCGACCGTGCGCTGCTGATGCGGGCATCGGCCGAGGTGGAGACCTCCCGGCAGTCCGCAACTTTCACCTCGACGCAGGAGCAGATGTGGCTGGTGCTTGCAGCGCAGGCATTGGCCAGGGATGCCGAGGGTGTGCGCCTGACCGTCAATGGCGCGCCACGCCCGGGCGCGCTTTACCGCAACTTCCGCGAGGCAGAGCTGGAGGCAGCACCTGTGGCCATCGCCAACACTGGCGACACCGCGCTGCGCGTCGTGGTCACTGTCTCGGGCGCTCCGCTCTCGCCGCTTCCGCCTCTGGACCGGGGCTACCGCGTCGAGCGGACAATCCACGCCATGAATGGCAAGCCCGCTAACTGGGGCGCGTTGCGCCAGAACGAGCGTTACGTTGTCCATCTCAAGGTAACAGAGCCAAAAGCCACCGCCGGGAGGCTGTTGCTGGTCGATCCGCTGCCCGCCGGCCTCGAGATCGAGAACCCCAGCCTTGGCGATGGCGTGAACACGGAAGGACTGGCTTTCACCAAGACTGAACTGACACCCACCCATGTCGAGGCCCGTGATGATCGTTTCGTCGCTGCCTTCGACCGGGCACCCGAACAGAAGCCGGAGTTCACCGCCAGCTATGTGGTGCGCGCGGTCACGCCTGGGCGCTACGTTCACCCCGGGGCGGCGGTGGAGGACATGTATGTGCCGGAACGCTTCGGGCGTGGGGCTTCGGCAAGCGTGGAGGTTCAGTCCGCAAGATGAAAAGGCGCTGGCGGATCCTTGCGGGAACGCTCGCCTTTGCGGCCTTCGCTCCACCAGCGGCTTTGCTGGCGGTGGGACTGTCACTCCCGCCACTCGATCTTTCAGGGACGGCAGAACGCTCGCCTGTCGTGCTCGACCGCAAGGGAGAGGTGCTTCGTGCCTTCACCATGGCGGATGGCCGCTGGCGCATGCCGACGACGGTCGCCGACGTCGATCCGCGCTTCGTCGACATGTTGATCGCCTATGAGGACAGGCGGTTTCGCAGGCATGCGGGCATCGACGCTATTGCGATGTTGCGCGCTGCCGGTCAGGCAATCCGGCACGGCCGCATCGTTTCAGGTGGATCAACGCTGACGATGCAGGTGGCGCGCCTGGTTGAGCCGCGTGACGAGCGCAGCCTCGGTGCGAAGCTTCGCCAGATGGTTCGCGCCATCCAGCTTGAGCGCCGCTTTTCAAAAGACGAAATCCTTGGCCTCTACTTTTCGCTTGCCCCGTATGGCGGCAATATCGAGGGCGTTCGCGCCGCGAGCTTCGCCTGGTTCGGCAGGGATGCCCGGCGATTGTCCAGTGGCGAAGCCGCCCTGCTTGCAGCCCTTCCGCAAGCGCCCGAAGCCCGGCGCCCCGACCGCGCGGCGGATCACGGCCGGCGCGGCCGGGCGCGATTGCTGGCGATGGCCGTCGCCGCCGGCTTGATGACAGAAGATGAGCGCGCGCAGGCGCTGGCCGAGCGATTGCCAACAGGGCGACAGCCATTTCCCATGCTCGCGGCGCATGCAGCCGAAACCGCACTTCGCGAGCGCCCCGAGGCACGCACGCACCGCCTGACGCTTGATGCCGGCTGGCAGCGCCAACTGGAAGCGCTTGCCCGCGAGCGTGCCGAAGCGCTGGGGCCGAAACTTGCCGTTGCCATGGTCGCGATCGAACACGCCACCGGTGAGGTTCGTGCACTCGTCGCCGGCGGCGACTACTTCGCCGATGAACGCGCCGGAGCGCTTGACCTGACCCGCGCACTCCGCTCGCCGGGTTCGGCACTGAAACCGTTTATCTATGCACTCGCCTTCGAGGAAGGCATCGCGCACCCCGCAACGGTTCTTGAAGATCGACCGGGCCGGCATGGACTTTACGCGCCTGAGAACTTCGATCTCACCTTCCAGGGGACTGTCACTGCGAAACAGGCATTGCAGATGTCACTCAATGTGCCTGCCGTTGATCTGCTTGCCGCCGTTGGTCCGCAGCGGCTGCTGTCGCGTCTGCGGCAGGGTGGTTTGCCGCTGGCATTGCCACCCGAGGGCGCGCCTGGCCTCGCCATCGGGCTCGGCGGTGCCGGTGTCACACTACGCGACCTGACGACAGCCTATGCAGCACTGGCGCGCGGAGGGGAGACACCGCCCTTCCAGCTCCGGAATGATGCTGGCGCGCCTGACGCTCCGGCTGCCAGACTTACCGAACCGGTTGCGGCATGGTACGTGGCTGATGCCCTGCTGGGAGCGCCCGCGCCGCTGCATGGAACCCCCGGGCGAATCGCTTTCAAGACGGGCACATCCTACGGCTACCGCGACGCGTGGTCTGTCGGCTTCGACAGACGCCACGCGATCGGCGTCTGGGTTGGCCGTCCGGACAACGCCGCAGTGCCCGGCCTCACCGGCCGGGCTGCCGCTGCGCCAATCCTGTTCGATGCCTTCAGCCGGATCGGACTGGAGCCTGGCGTGGGACCCATGCCCGAAGGGGCGATAACAACCACCAGTGGCCGGCCTCTGCCGCCGCCGCTGCGGCGCTTCATGCGCACGAGGGAGATACCATTCAACACCGCCAGCCAGCAGACGCCACTTCGGGTCGCTTTTCCACCGGACGGAGCACAGCTTGAACTCCCGGAAGGCGTTTCGTCGATCCCGCTGAAACTGACAGGCGGTACACCGCCCTTTACCGCCTACGTCGATGGATCACCGCTGCTCAATGGCAGTCTGCGTCGGCAGGATACGCTGATCCTTCCTGACCAGGGGACAGGGTTCGTCAGGATTTCCATTGTCGATATCCAGGGTGCAACCGACAGCGTCAGCATCCGGCTCCGCAAGTGAGCCCTGGAACCAACAACTTTTAACGAAAGGTCTCGTCGAAGGCGTAGCCCGCGCCCCGTACCGTGCGGATCGGATCGATCTCGATACCGTCACTGACGGCCTTTCTCAAACGACCGACGTGAACATCTACCGTCCGGTCATCTATCTCGGCGTCGCGACCCCACACATGGTCCAGCAACTGATCGCGGCCGTAAACCCGGCCGGGGGAGCGCATCAGGAACTCAAGCAGCCGGAATTCCGTTGGCCCAAGCTTGACCTCGCGCTCGGCGCGGAAGACGCGGCGCGTCGTGCG
>JBOFUS010000138.1:0-11850 GCA_051652685.1 Beijerinckiaceae bacterium | reverse complement strand
TGAACCTGCCCGAGCGCCTCTGGCGCTTGCCGCCGGCCACCTTCTCGGGCGGTGAGCAGCAGCGCGTGAACATCGCACGCGGTTTTGCCGGCGAGCACAGCGTGCTGATCCTCGATGAGCCGACGGCGTCGCTCGACGCGACCAACCGCGAGGCAGTGGTCGGCCTGATTGCGGCGCGCAAGGACAAGGGCTGCGCCTTCGTCGGCATCTTCCACGATGAGGACGTGCGCGCCCGCGTGGCTGACCGCATCGTGGACGTGACGAGTTTCGCCGCGAGGGAAGCCGCGTGAACGCTGCTCCTGATATTCGCGCGCTTAAGCCCAAGCTTTCCGAAACGCCGCTGGTGCATCCGACGGCAGTCGTCAAGGACAGCATACTTGGCCGCTACACCGAGATTTACGAGCGTTGCCATGTCAGCGAGAGCGAGATCGGCGACTATTCTTATGTCATCCGCGAATGCGAGATCTGGTCGGCGAAAATCGGCAAGTTCGTCAACATCGCCAGCCACGCGCGCATCAACGCCACCAATCATCCGACATGGCGGGCCACGCTGCACCATTTCACCTACCGCGCCGGCGACTATTTCGAGGGCGAAGAGAACGAGCAAGAGTTCTTTGCGTGGCGGCGTTCCAACAGCGTGACCATCGGCCATGACGTCTGGATCGGCCATGGCGCGACCATCCTGCCTGGTGTCACCGTGGGCAATGGCGCAGTGATCGGCGCGGGTGCGGTCGTCAGCAAGGATGTTCCCGCCTGGACCATTGTCGGCGGCGTGCCAGCCACCACCATCCGCCGTCGCTTCACCGAAGAGGTTGGCGCGCGCATGGACAGGCTGGCGTGGTGGGACTGGAGTCACGAACGTCTGCGCGGTGCGCTCGATGATTTCCGCAAGCTGTCGGCCGAAGAGTTTCTTGACCGTTACGAGGCGAAGACGTGAGCGACATCCGCATCATCGAGAACGCGCACGTCGTCACCGCCGATGATGTGATCCACGGCCATGTCGTGGTGGCGGATGGCCGCATCATCGAGGTCGGCGCGGGCAAAGGCCCCGAACGCGGGCTGGATCTTGGCGGCGACTATCTTCTGCCGGGGCTGGTTGAAATCCATACCGACAATCTGGAGACACATTACACGCCGCGCCCCGGCGTGCAGTGGCATCTGGGCGGCGCGATCCAGGCCTATGATGCGCAGATTGCGGCCTCGGGCATCACAACCTGCTTCGATTCACTGCGCATCGGACGTGATGAAAGCGAAGTGATGCCCATTGATGGCGAACGCGCCCGTCGCTTTGCCGCCGCGCTCAAAGCTGCGGGCGACAAGGGCCTTCTGCGCTCGGAGCATCTTCTGCACATCCGCTGTGAAATCCCGACGCTCGACGTGGTCGAGGGCCTCGAGAACTTCCTCAACGACTACCGCGTGCACCTCATCTCGCTGATGGATCATACGCCCGGACAGCGGCAGTTCCGCAACCTCGATAAATATTTCCAGTACTACGGCGGCAAGTCCGGCAAATCCGAAGCGGAAGTGCGCGAGGTCGTGGCCCAGCGTCAGGCGCGCGGCGGGGCGCGCTCCATCGAAAACCGGCCCAAGGTGGTTGCCATCGCGAAAAAGTACGGTGTGGCGCTTGCCAGCCATGACGACACGACGTTGGAAGAGGTGATGAATTCCATCGCCGAACAGGTGACCATCGCCGAGTTCCCGACAACCATCGAGGCTGCTGCCGCCTCCCGCGATGCCGGCATGATGACGGTGATGGGTGCGCCGAACGTGGTGCGCGGCGGCTCGCATTCCGGCAACGTGGCCGCGCGGGCGTTGGCTGATGAAGGTATTCTCGACATCCTCTCGTCGGACTATGTTCCGGCCGCACTCATGGTGGCGGCCTTTGCACTGGCTGATGCGAAGCCCATCGGCGGCCTCCCAGGTGCAATCCGCCTTGTGTCGAAAAATCCGGCGCTCTCGACAGGCCTGACCGACCGGGGCGAGATTGCGCCGGGACTGCGCGCCGATTTCGTGCGGGTCACCATGGACGACGGTCACCCCATCGTCCGCCAGGTCTGGCGCGAGGGACGCCGTGTCGCCTGACGGTTCAGGTGCAGGCGTTGTCTTGGGCACTGGCATCTTTGTGGCCATCGTCGGCCCCAGCGGTGCCGGCAAGGACAGCCTGATTGCAGGCGCACGCACGGTGCTTGCGGCCGATCCCGCCGTCCGCTTTGCCCGCCGCATCATCACACGCGAGCCCGATGCGACCGAGGACAGCGAAGGCTGCACGCCCGAAGCCTTCCGCGCCATGGCCCAGGACGGTGCCTTCGCACTCTGGTGGGAAGCGAACGGGCAGGGCTACGGCCTGCCCCACGCCATCATCAATGATTTCGGCCACGGTCGCACCGTGGTTGCCAACATCTCGCGCGGCAGCATTGCAGAGGCGCGGGAGCGTTTTGGCCGCGTCCATGTGGTGCATGTGACGGCGTCGCTTGAAACGCTGGCGCTGCGCCTCGCGGCGCGGGCGCGCGAGACGGCTGACGAAAGGGCGGCGCGGCTCATCCGCGCATTGGAGAAGGACCGCGATCTCATCCCGGACACGCGGATCGACAATGACGGCCCTTTGGCCGGGAGCGTGGCGCGGCTCGTTGCCGTTCTGACAGCGCTGCGCGTGCCGGTCGCCTGAACCGGCCAGGAAGGACAGCTCCATGCACCGTTATGCGATCTATCTCGCGCCAGACCCGGAAACAAATCTGTGGGGCTTCGGCAGCCGCTTCATCGGCTACGACGCCGACACGGGAGCCGAGCACGGCCCCTCCGACGCGGGAGGGCTTTCGCCTGATGTCTGGGCCAAGGTGACGGAAGCGCCGCGGCTCTATGGCTTCCACGCAACGCTCAAGGCTCCGATGCGGCTGAAGCCCGATGCCACTTTTGCGGGCTTCGACGCCGCGCTCACCGCTTTCGCATCCGTCCGTTCGGCTTTTGATGCCGGGCCTCTCGGCGTCAATGTCCTGCCCTCTTCCCATGGCGGCGGATTTGTGGCGCTGACGCCGCAACGGCCTTCAGATGCGCTTGCGCAGCTGGAGCGCGATGCGGTGACCGAATTCGACGCCTGGCGCGCGCCGCTCACGGCCGACGAGATGGCCCGGCGCGATGTGTCGCGGCTTTCAGAGCGGCAATTGCACTATCTGGAAACGTTGGGCTACCCGTTCGTGCTGGAGGAGTTTCGCTGCCATCTGACGCTGACAGGTGCGACGATTCTGGCAAACGATCTGGCCGATGCACTGGCCGAACGGCTGGCGATCGATGCCGGGAGCACGCATCTTCTGGTTGATGCACTGGTGCTTTTCGGCCAGCCGGAGCCCGGCGCGCGCTTCCACATCGTGAAGCGCTATCCGCTCGCAGCCTGAACGCGGAGAAGCCGCCGCCCCAGGGGGACGACGGCTTCCATCACGCGCTGACAGGGGGGGCGGAAGATCAGCGGGTGATCGAGATGGCGACCGGGTCGCCGCAATCGAAACTTTGCATCAGCGCATCATGCAGCATGTCGTCGAGCTGCTGCCGGATCTTGATCCGGACTTCGAGCTTGCGCGCCGGGGTCCGTGGCGAGGTGGTTGTCTTGCGGGTGTTCATGGGTCCGTTTCCTTTCCGGTGAGACGTGTCCGGGTGATCCCGTTGTGGAGATAACGGTGCCGGGCCGGCGTTATTCCCGAGACTTTGCGTTCGGTTGACCTCAGCGCATCAGCGGCAGGCCCTGCGACGGCCAGACGACCAGCGCCATCAGCATCAGCCCCGCGAACATCACAGGTGCCAGCCAGAGCGACAGTTTGAGGAGATCGGCGGGCGTATAGGTTTCGACCTCCGCCGTCGCAAAGAGCGCGACGGGTTTGGCACTTGCCGGCAGCGTCTGGCAGAAGCCGGTGCCCATCACGGTGACAAGGATCAGTGCCGCCGGATTGAAACCGAGAGCGAGCAACGGTATCGCCAGCGCCGGGATCAGCACTGTCGCCCGCGCCGTTCGTGAGGTGATAGCGAGATGTGCGAACAATGCGATCAGCACGACGATGCCAAGCACGATCATGGCGCTTTCGCCGAGCCGCCCGCCAAGCGCCAGCAGCATGCGGCGCGCCATCCATTCATCGGCATTGCTGGCCAGCAGTGCCTCGCCGAGCATCAGCGTGGCGGCCATGAACAGCAGCATCTCCCATTCGACCGCCTTGACGCCGGTCTTCAGATCGATCGGCGACAGCCGGGGCAAGGTTGCCGCCAGCGCACCCGCAATCGCTGCAACACCAAGGCCGAGCCCGTGCCAAGGCGTCGCGATCCACGCCGCGACCGTGGTGATGGTTACGCATCCAAGCCAGAGCTGGTGCTGCGTCCAGCGTTGACGCGCACCGGACTGCGGCCGGAAGACCGCGCGGCGCTGCTCACGATCAAGGAACAACCGCATGATGAGTGCCATCGCCAGGAGGCTGGTGGCGAGCGCGAAAGGCATCGCCACCAGCAGCCAGCCGCCATAGGAGAGGCGCGGACCACCAAGCCGTGCGATGAAATCAACAGCGACAAGATGCGCGCCGGCCCCGATGAGCGAGCCGCCTGCGGACAGCAGGATCACCGTCGGAAACAGCAGCGCAAGCGCGCGCACGATACCGCGGTCGGGAATCGCTTTCGCCAGAGACAGGAACACGGGCAACAGCAGCGCGGCACGGCCGGACGTGGAAGGAATGACCAGCGCGGTCGCGGCAATCACGAGCGTGAGTGTGACAAACAGCCCCCGGATGCTGCTCACCCGCGACAGGCTGAGCCGCACCAGACGATCCGACAGGCCGCTGGCCTTGAGTGCCGCGGCGATGACGAAGCTTGCAATCAGGAGCCACACGAGCTCTGACCCGAGGGCCTTGTACATATCCTCCGGCTTCGCAGCTCCGAAGGCGACAAGTGCGATACAGGCAGCGAGTGCGACAAGCGTGTCGGAGAACGGCGTAAGCGTCCAGCCGATGACGCAGAGCCCAAAGAGAATGAGCCCGAGGCGCGCGTCCGGTGAAAGGCCGGTCGGCACGATCCAGAGATAAGCCGCAAGTGCGGCGGCGAGGAATGCCGCCACGAGCGAGCGGCGATGCTGGACAACAAAAGCCTGCGCATCCCGCGCTGCATCCGAAGTTGAGATCGCCGCAACGACATTGCGCATGGAAATCGATGACATGGTGCTTTCTCCCAAAAGCGGTGATGGGAGAAAGAACGCCGCCGAACACGGCTTATTCCCTTTGTGTGCGGGCTATTTCGCGCCGTTGCACAACGTCGCCGCCTGCAACAGGCCCCAGCCATAGACCGGATCACGGCCAGCGGTGCCAAGGTCCGACGCTGTCTCGCCGAGCCGTTTCACACGATCAGGTCCCGCCTCCAGCGGATTACCGTTCTGCATCGCAAGAGCCACGGTGACGAATGGCGCGGCAAAGGACGTGCCGGTGTGGGCGCGGGCCAGCCCGTCCTTGTTCTTGAGCGCCAGGCGCACGCCGGGGGCCGCGATCGCGACGTGCTCGCCACGCACGGCACGACGGTAGATCTCTTTCTGGTCGTCGATAGCGGTCACGGCCACGGCCCATGCGTAGGCGGCGGGGTAGAGTGGCCGCGCTGTTGGTCCGTCGTTACCCGAAGCCGCAACCACGATCATGCCGGCCTCTTTTGCCTTGTTGCCGACCCTGTCGAGGACATTGTTGGCCGGCCCGGCGAGGCTGAGATTGGCCACTGCCGCACGACGCTCCGCGAGCAACTCCAATGCCGAGGCGACGTCGAAAGCATCCGCCTCATCCTGGCTACCTGCGCGGTTGAACGCATCGACCATGATCACCGAAGCCCCCGGAGCAAGACCCGGAAACTCGCCATCGCCCAGGATGAGCTTGGCGACCGCAGTGCCATGACGGTCGGACGAGGGCCTCAGATCCGGCCCGCGCACGGTTTCAAAGGTCACCGACTTGCCCTTGAGCGCGGGATGTTCACGGTCCACTGCGGTATCGATCACGCCGATCACGCCAGCCACGCTGCACGCGGCCTCCGGAGCCGGCCAGCCCGCCGTTTCCAGAGGCTTCGGAAAAGCCTTGTTGAGCTCCGCCTTGCCTGCCTGAACGCGATAGCTGTTGCGGTAGAGATGGTTGCGATCCACGTCCGCATCCGGTGCGATCGATTTGGCAAGCTCGAGCGAGCGGTTCATCGAGCGGTTCGCCGGAATGCGCGTGCGCAGGATCAGGCCGCCCGCTGCTTGTGAATTGCGCTGGGCGACAATGCGAAACCCGCTTGCCGCAAGTGCCTCGCGCTGGGCCTCGGTCACGCCAACGAGGACGAGCTCGCGCGGACGCTCATTTGATCTGGCAGCAACAGGCGGGGGTGGAGCCGGCGCAACGGGAGCAGCACGCTCCGCGACGACCCTGGCGCGACGTGGCGGCGGCGCGGCGGCGCGGGTGCTGCGACGCTGGGCGACGCGGCGTTGTTGCTGTTGCCATGGCCACTTCCATTGACGCCCGATGTATTGCCAGGCTCCGCGACTGCCCCCGCCGGGACTTGAGGCACTGCCGCTCTCGCCGCTGCCTCCGCTGCCTCCGCCACCTCCGCCACTTCCTCCTCCTCCGCCACCTCCGCCACCTCCGCCGCCACCGCCTCCACCATCGTCGCCGTCATCGTCAGCGGCGGCGGAGAGAAGGAAAGCGGGCTGCATGCCTAGGATGGACAAGACCCGGTCAGGGCCGCCCAGCAGAACAGCAAATGCGAGGATAGCTGGAGTGAAACGACGTCCAACGGGTGAAAGCCAACACATAAATAATCCTTCCCGGCGCCGGCCGCGGTCGGTAGAGCTCCCACACCGCTAGGATAGGCGTGGAAAGCCATATGACAAGCCGATTCAAGAGAAAGGATCGCGGCGCATAAAAAAGCGTGCCGCATGCGGAATAGCCTGCTCCGCCAGCCGTTTCCCAAACAACCGAAGATCGAACGTTGGGAGACGTCACCATGCTCTTTCGTATCCAGAACAAGCCCTGCCTCGAATTCCTCTGCGCGCCCGAGGATCGCGGCGTGATCGCCGAGCCGATGCTCGCCAAGGCCAACCTGCCCGACTGGTTTCGCAAGCTGCCGGCAGTCGATGGCGGTGTGCAATCGGCGACCAACAATGGCCTGACCATCAAGCGCTGCATGCCGTTTCTCGATGCGATGATGACCGGCTGGCTGCTCACGCTGGGTGCCACAGTCCGTCTCGACATTTCAAACGAGGGCCGCCAGGTCGATGCAGGCTGGGAATTCGACAAGACCATGGTGAGCAACCACGGAGCCTACCAGATCGCCGGTCATCCGCAGGCTCCGCGCCCGCCCATGAAGTTTCACAACTACTGGACGATCAAGACACCGCCCGGCTGGAGCTGCCTGTTCGTGCAGCCGATGAACCGTCACGGGTTGCCGGTCGAGATCATCTCGGGCGTGGTCGACACCGACACCTATGCCTCCCTGATCAACTTCCCCTTCATCGCGACGGGCGGGGACGGCCTTCATATCATCGAGAAGGGCACGCCCATTGTTCAGGTGATCCCTTTCCGCCGGGACGACGCCACGATCGAAGCAAAGATCGGCGTGGAAACATCGGAGGAAGCCAACGAGCGCCAGCGCATCCTGCGCAGCACGATGGCGGGCGAGGGCTGGTATCGCAAGGAAGCACGCGCGCGGCGGTAGCCGCAAACGTCTTGTGCCATCGTGTGCCAATGGACAAAACCCGGCGCTTCCCGCGCCGGGTTTTTCGCATGTGCGAAAGAAAAAACACGCTCTGACGGAAGAAAACGCGCGTTTGTTCGTTCTTCAAGGCGTGGGCCAGCCCGGTCCACTTGAACAGAAACCCGAACGGAAAGGCTTTCACGATGAAACGCGAAACCCTGAAGACCGCGACGGCCATGGTTCTCGCCCTTGGGGCGGTGACCGGGGCGACCTCGGCTCAGGCGGGTGTGCTTGGCGCGGCCAGGCATGTCACCGCCACAGAAGGTCAGATTGTGCTGGCGAGCAACAGCTCGTCCAACTCGAGCTCTGACAGTTCGTCCAACTCCAGCTCGAACGGCTCTTCCAACAGCTCGTCGAACTCAAGTTCCAACTCCAGCTCGAACAGCTCGTCCAACAGCTCCTCGAACTCGAGCTCCAACTCCAGCTCGAACAGCTCGTCCAACGGTTCCTCGAACTCGAGCTCCAACTCCAGCTCCAACAGCTCGTCGAACGGCTCCTCAAACTCGAGCTCCAACTCGTCGAACAACTCGGACGGCGGCAATGGCTGGTCGAACTCCTCGTCGAACAGTTCGCGGAACGCCTCCCGCGGCAGTTCATCGAACAGCTCGCGGAACGCGTCCTGGGGCTGGGGGCTGAACACCTCAACCCAGCCGACCGGCCGCAACGCGCGCGCGGCCCGTCAGGCGCGTGCGACCTATGATGACGCGTCACCGACGAGCTTCAACCGCATGCAGGCAGATAGCCGCGCCCGCCGCCGCTGAAAGCGCCTGAACACGACAAAGAACAGGCCCGGGAAACCGGGCCTGTTTTTTTGCGCGCTTTTCTCGCCAGGCCGGGAATAGGCGCGACGCCACAACGTTTCAGTAAGGGGACGGAAATCGTCCCCTTTTAACCAACCGAAAGGACTTCGATCATGAAGAACACCCTTCTCAAGGCCACCGCTTTCGCCCTCGCCATCGGTACCCCCGTCGTGGCGCATGCCGCTTTCGGTACACCAGGCGAGGCAGTGAAGGCCGTGACGGCGACCGAAGCCCAGGTCGCCCAGTCGAGCAACAGCTCGTCAAACAGCTCTTCGAACTCATCTTCGAACAGCTCGTCCAACAGCAGCTCGAACTCGTCTTCGAACAGCTCGTCCAACTCAAGCTCGAACTCGTCCTCGAACGGCTCGTCGAACAGCTCTTCGAACCGCTCGCGCTAAGCACAGCTTGCCAGATTGAGGCGGGCCCGGGAAACCGGGCCCGCTTTCTTTTGGCCTGTACTGCTGCGCGGCTACTGGCCGGTTGGCACCTGCTTCAAGCGCTCCCCAAGCTGCAGCGGCATGCGTGTCGATACAGCTGCTTTGCTCCCCGCGCCCACCAGACACAGGTCCTGCCTTCCTGCCCGCTTCCAGCCCAACGCGGAGCAAACAAAAAAGGGCGGGTCTTGCGACCCGCCCTTCCCTTGTGGAGATGAAATGAAGACGATCAGATGATCTCGAAGTCAGAGATCGTCAGGCCGCGTGTTCCCTGAAGGGTGGCGACGTGAACCGCTGCCTGTCCGCCCGCACCGTCCACATCGTAGCGCAACACGCCGTTGGTGGTGTTGAACAGGAAAGCACTGGTCCCGGCCGGAGCCACAAGGCCCGACGAACCCTGCACCAGCTGGAAGAGCTCCAGCGAGTTGCCAGCCGTCAACGTGCCACCGAAGAGCGTCGCGTCGATGATCAGTTTGTCGTTGCCGGCGGTGAAATCACGAATGACGTCGCGATCAGCCGCCTTGTTGGTCAGGTGGAAGAAGTCAGAGTCCTGACCACCGATCATGGTGTCGATGCCTGCACCGCCGAAGAACACGTCGGAGCCAATATCGCCCTGCATGAGGTCATTGCCCGCGCCACCTTCGAAGCGGTCATCGCCCTCGCCGCCGATCATCGTGTCACGCCCATCGTCGCCAATGAACACATCGCTGCCCGAGCCACCGTCGAGTCGGTCGTCGCCGAAGCCGCCGGCCAGGAAGTCATCGCCAAAGCCGCCGGTGACCTGGTCATTGTCGTCGCCAGCGAAGATCCGGTCGTTGTCGTCACCACCGCTGATGGTATCGGCGCCGAGACCGCCATAGATCTCGTCCTCGCCCTTGCCACCGTCGAGACGGTCAAGGCCATCGCCGCCTTCGACAAGATCGTTGCCCTCGCCGCCAAGGACAACGTCATTGCCCGCGCCGCCGAAGACGAGATCGTCGCCGTTGCCGCCGTCAACGGAGTCGTCACCGTCGCCGCCAAAGGCCTGATCATTGTCCTCGCCACCATTGAGCGAGTCGTTCCCCATGCCACCGAACACGATATCGGTGCCGGTTTCGCCATAGATGAGGTCGTCGCCATCCTCGCCCTCGATCAGATCGTCTTCCTCACCGCCGTAAAGCGTATCATTGTCCGCACCGCCAAAGATCTCGTCGTTGCCTTTGCCGCCGAAGATGATGTCATTGCCTTCATCGCCGTAGATCACGTCGTTGTCTTCACCACCGTCCATGGTGTCGTTGCCGCTGAAGCCTTCCAGCGTGTCGGCACCCTTGTCTCCGAACAGATCATCCGCGAAGACCGTGCCGATCAGGCGATCGTTGAGTTCCGTACCTCGAATGCGCATAGCGCCTCTCCTGTTTTCTGAACGCGGCAGAGGAGCCCGTGGAGCCGAAGCCCCCGTCCGCGTGCTCGTTAAACGGGCTGGAGCGCCGCATATTCCGTCGTTAACCAGGAAATAAGCAAAAACACTTGGCGACAGTAAAACCGCGCCTATGTAGTTCGTGTGGGGCGTCCAGGGTCGGCGTCATTTTTTGACGCGTTGCGGAATAAACATGAGCGCCAGCCGTCCTGATCAGCGTGAGACAGCGGAATGACCGCCCAGTTCACGAATGAACTCATTGCTACCCTGCCACGCGTGCGGCGTTTTGCGCTCTCGCTCACGGGAAAGGCCGACGAGGCAGATGATCTCGTCCAGGCTACCTGCGAGCGTGCGTTGAAAGCCCAAGCGCAATGGGAGCCCGGATCGAGGCTGGACGCATGGCTATTTCGTATTGCGAAGAATCTGTGGATCGACGAGATCCGCAAACGCCGGGTCGCCGGTCCTATGACACCGATCGAGGACGCGCCGGAAGCGGCGTCGGAGGATGGTCGGGATGTGGCGGAGGGGCGGCTGGCGCTGGAATCGGTGACGAATGCGATGAACACGCTGTCGCCGGAGCATCGCCAGGTTCTGTCTCTCGTCTGCATCCAGGAAATCAGCTACAAGGAAGCAGCGGAACATTTGGGTGTGCCGATCGGAACAGTGATGAGCCGGCTGGCGCGGGCGCGGCAAGCGCTGGCGCAGAAGCTGGAACCTCGAGGCCAACAAGGCACACAGAACGACAGGAATCGACGAAGAACGCCATGACCGGGGCTGTGACTGACGAAATGCTGATGGCGCTGGCCGATGGGGAACTTCCCATGGCCGAGGCAAATGAACTGCGTTCATTGATCGGAGTCGATCCCGATCTGGCGGAGCGCTTCGCCCTGTTCGCCGAGACGGCGGCTCTGCTTGCGCCGGACAGTGCGGCCGATGCGGCTGAAGTTCCGGACCATCTGCGTGCTGCCGTTCTGCGCATGGCCAACGAAGCCGGAGCCACGAACGGACAGCCGATCAATCCGCTGGCGCGTTTCGCCGTGGTGGCCGGCGGCGCTGCAACGCCGGAGTCTGCTGCTCAAACAAGCGTGCAGCCGGTTGCGGCGCGGCCGCCGGCGGCCCGCACCTGGCTCATGCCATTGGCGGCTTCCGTCGCATTGATGATCGGCGGCTTCCTCGGCTACAGCCTGAGAGGCCCGACAGGCGGCCAGGGCGACCTTGAGATCGCTTCGTCAGCAGGAGCCAGGACAGCCCTTGCCGGCGCGCTTGCTTCATTGCCGAGCGGCGAGACACGGACGTGGTCAGATGCAGCCAGCGGCCAGCGCGGCACACTGGCGATCATCGCGACCCATCGCATGGCAGGTGGCGGCCTTTGCCGTGAGGCAGAGATCACCGGGAGCACCGATGCAGGCAAGCAGACCATCATCGCCTGCCGCAAGGATGGCGGCTGGCGGACGCAGGCCGTGATTGCGAATGGGGGTGCCAATGGCTTCAC
>JBOFUS010000137.1:0-1651 GCA_051652685.1 Beijerinckiaceae bacterium | reverse complement strand
GCGGCCGCCGTCATCTCACCGATCACCTATGCCTTTGCCATCGTCCTGCTCCGCCGTCAGGCGGGCCAGGAGCCGGCCGCACGCATCACGCTCATGCAGTCGCTGATCACCGTTGCGATCATCGCGCCGCTGACCGTCTGGCGGATGCCCATGCCTGACGCCCGCGATCTTATGCTGGGTTTCGCCATCGGCGGGCTGGGGACGCTGGGGACCTATCTGCTGACCATGGCCTATGCCCGCGCCGAAGCCGGCAAGGTGGCGGTGACGGAGTATACCGGCCTGATCTGGGCGGCCATGATCGGCTACGCCTTCTTCGGCGAAGCGCCCCGCGCCATGGTTTACGCCGGTGGCGCGCTGGTGATTCTCGGCTGCCTGATCGTGGCGCGCGGCGAGAAGGTCAAGGGCCCGGCGGCGGCCTGAGCCGGGAGCCAAGTGCGCGGCGCAAGCCACAGAGATCGACGGCGAGCGCTACCGCAACGAACGCCGTGCCGCCGGCCGCTGCCTGGATCATGAGGGCCAGCAGGCCGGGCTCCAGCGCTCGCAGCGGCCAGACCGCCACAACCATGGCCGTTGAGGCGGCAAGCGTGCCTGCCAGGTCCCGAAGGCGCGGCACAATGCGTGCCTCGCGCAGTGCCAGACCGATGAGTGCCACAAGGCCAACGCCGTAGGCGATTGACTGCGCACGGGCGAAATCCAGCGCCGTCGCCTTCGCATCGAGTGGAAAGGTCAATGTCGCATTGGTGGCAACCGCAAGCCCGGCTGCAACAATCACCGGCCAGGTCTTGCCCCTGAGCTGGAACACCGGCGTCACGGCTGCCTGCGCCAGCCCGTAGCAGACGAGGCCGGGCAGGAGCATCGCCGCCAGTGCCTGATAGCTGCCGCGAAAGGCGGCCGGGGCCAGCGTCGCCTCGAACGCCGGGAGCACCAGCCAGTAGCCGCCACCGACAGCAGCCATCGCGGCGATCACCACGCCCATGCTGGCGCGAAGCCGCTCACGGCCTGCCGCCTCGCCGCTCTCTTCCTGCGCCTTCAGGGCCAACTGGAAAAGGATCAGATCCAGCGCAGAGCCGATGGTCTGCACCACGCGGATGGAGATGTCATAGGCGAGCGAGAACTGGCCGGATGCCGCGAAACCGAGGTCGCCGGCGATTGCGGTACGATTCCAGAGCGGGATGAGGAAATAGAGCAGCGATGCGGCGATAACGGGAAAACCGTAGACAAAGAAAGTGCGCGCCTTGCCGAAGTCCGGCATGCCAAGGCGAACGCCAGGATCGACAAGCCGACGGCGCGCCAGCAGCATGGTCAGCGCGATGCTGAGCACGAAGCCAGCTGCCACTGCCTCCGGCGAACCGAACCACCAGGCACCACCCACCATGAGGGTCAGCGAGAGCGCGTTCTTGAGGATGACCATCAGGCTGTAGCCGCGCTCGTCAAACCGGGCGCGGGCCAGAGCCGTGTGGTAGTCAAACAGGCCGTTGCAAATGCCCATGGCGGGGGCGAGTGCGGCGAGCGCCAGTGTGAGACTGAAGTCAAGGCCGAGCCACAGGCCCAGCGCTGCCACCAGCACGACGCCAAGGGACGACAGTATGAAGATCGCATCCAGCGCGCCGCGCACTTCCGGCTCGTCCTGTCGCGTCCGTTCCGAGTAGAA
>JBOFUS010000136.1:0-2961 GCA_051652685.1 Beijerinckiaceae bacterium | reverse complement strand
GAACCGATGCCGATGTGGTCGATGGCTGTACGGGCAAAGATCGTCGCCTCCGTATCGATGATGACGATATCGTTTTGCCGGATCACGAACCGGAAAGCGGCCGTCACGCTTTCGGAATCGGCGACGGCGTGAACGACTGTGACGCCATCGCTGTCAGGCTTTTCGATCCAGAAGGCACGGAAGATCGGGAATTCCTCCCCCCGGACGTCAGCGGTCTTGAGTGCCAGCGCACGGGCCATGACGCCCGGCGTCTGGCCTCGCGCCGTAGCCCTGAACGAGGTTCCGCCCTGGAAGTGGGCGATCTCGCGTGCCGATGCGTCGGCGGACACAAGGCGAAATCCCGAAAATCCGATATCGCCGATTTGTCCCGGTGGCGTCAGCCGGCCAAAGCTGAAGCGGTTCGGGTCATAGACAACCTTGCGGACGATGCCCTCTTCGACAACAGACAATGCCACCGGTGCAGCGAAGGCGAATCCCCGGTGCAGCGGCTCGACGGAAATGCTGCGGCTTTCCTCCGACCAGATGTTGCGTTCCGGCCGATGGCGGATCTGGCCGTAGGCTTCTTGGGTCATGCCATTGAACGGCTCGGGCAGAGTGGCGGTCGGCGGCGCATACGTCCTGCGCGAGAGCAGGCGGGCCGCTTCAATCACCATCTGGGGATCGAATCTCGCTCCGTCCTGAAGCACTGCTTGAAGGAAGACAAGCGCACCTGTCGGCTGCTGTGCACGCACCGGTGAAACAGCAACAGCCAGCGCACCTGCGATGGCCTCGCGGCGGCGAAGGCCGCTTCTGCTTCTGCTGTCGATGCTGTTCATGGAAATGGGTTTCAGCTCGCGAAAACTCGCCATGGTTGATGACGCGCCCATCGGCTTTGTCCGAAGTCGTGCCGTCTATATACCATTGCCATGCGACGGAAAGGCGTCGCTTGCCGCAATTTTCACCTTGCATGCGCGGGCTTTCAGGAAAAGTTCACCCTGTCGCGGCAAGCAGGCGATCACGTGGTCGCGGTGCGCGATTCATTTGCGGCCAAACGAACCGGAGAAGACGATGTCGGCAACTGGCGAACTGGCGATCATTCTTGCCGCCGGCGAAGGCACGCGGATGAAGTCTGCGCGGCCGAAGGTGATGCACGAGATCGCCGGCCGGGCCATGGTCGGTCATGTCATTGCAGCCGTCGAGGAGGCGGGCCTTGCGCGACTTGCCGTCGTGATCGGGCCGGATCGACCTGACGTCGCGAAGCTTGTGTCCGAGCATGCGCCTGCGGCGGCCATCGTCGAGCAGCGTGAGCGACGGGGCACGGCGCATGCCGCCCTGATGGCACGCAGCGAGGTTTCTGACGGATGCGAAGTTGTGATCGTCCTGTTCGGCGATACGCCGCTGGTCAGGTCGGCGACGATCCGCCGGCTGGCTGATGCGGTGAAGTCCGGTGCCGGTGTGGCCGCACTTGGTTTCCGTGCAGCCGATCCGACGGGCTACGGCCGCTTCATCACTGGCGAGGGTGGTCTGCTGGCGATCCGCGAGCACAAGGATGCGAGCGAGGCCGAACGTCAGATCGATCTGTGCAATGCCGGGCTGATGGCCTTGTCGGGTGCAAGGGCGCTGGAGATCCTTGAGGCCATCGGATCTTCCAACGCTCAAAACGAGTTCTATCTCACCGACGCCGTCGAGGTGGCGCGCGCCAGGGGCCTTACCGCCGTCGCTGTGGAAGCGCCGGAGGAAGAGGTGATGGGCATCAACGACCGTGTCCAGCTTTCCCAGGGTGAAGCGATCATGCAGCGGCGGCTGCGCGAGGCGGCCATGCGCGCCGGCGCAACGCTTCAGGATCCGGCCTCGGTGCGCTTTTGCCACGATACGAAGCTCGGCCGGGATGTGCTTGTGGAACCGCAGGTCTATTTTGGACCAGGCGTCAGCGTGGCTGATGGCGCTGTCATCCATGCCTTCAGCCATCTTGAGGGCGCAAGTGTGGGTGCGGGTGCCAGTGTCGGTCCCTTTGCGCGGCTCCGCCCCGGTGCTGCTTTGGGTGAGGATGCCAAGGTTGGCAATTTCGTCGAGATCAAGAACGCTGATCTGGGCCGCGGGGCCAAGGTCAGCCATCTGACCTATGTGGGTGATGCAACCGTGGGGGCGAACGCCAACATCGGTGCCGGCACGATCACCTGCAACTACGACGGCTACTTCAAGCATCGTACCGTGATCGGGGCAGGGGCCTTCGTAGGCTCGAATTCGGCACTGGTCGCGCCCGTGCGGATCGGCGAGGGGGCCTATGTGGGGTCTGGCTCCGTCGTCACGGCGGATGTCCCGGACGGCGCGCTGGCGCTCGCCCGCGCCCGCCAGGAAAACAGGCCCGGCTGGGCTGACCGCTACAACAAGGTCATGTCGGAGCGGAAAGCTGCAAAGTCGAAGGCAGATTGAACCATTGAGTCCAATCGGTCATGCAAAGTGATTGGCGTCCCGTCCGCCGGCCGGCTAGGGCGGCGCAAGGCGACAGAACAAGACAAGCGGAGCTGGCTGAATGTGCGGAATCGTTGGGATCATCGGGCAATCGCCTGTCGCGGGACAACTGGTCGATGCGCTGAAGCGCCTCGAGTATCGCGGCTATGATTCCGCCGGCATCGCGACGCTGGAGGACGGTGTCCTGACGCGCCGGCGCGCCGAGGGCAAGCTGCGCAACCTCGCGGCACTGCTGGTCGAGCAGCCGCTCAAGGGCCATATCGGCATCGGCCACACGCGCTGGGCCACCCACGGCAAACCGACCGAGCAGAACGCGCATCCCCACGCGACCGATAAGCTGGCCGTGGTTCACAACGGCATCATCGAGAATTTCCGCGAATTGCGCGACGAGCTGAAAGCGGACGGCTGCGTCTTCCAGTCGGAGACGGACACGGAGGTCGTGGCACATCTGGTGACACGCGAACTTCGCAGCGTGAACGACCCTGTGAAGGCGGTGCAGAACGCGCTGCC
>JBOFUS010000135.1:0-2576 GCA_051652685.1 Beijerinckiaceae bacterium | reverse complement strand
AGCTCCAGCGGCTTGCCGTCAGCACCCAGCCTGCGGCCCTGCTCGTCCTTTTTCGCGAGCCCCGCCTTGTCCAGCGCGGCGTTGGCCTTGTCGCGGCTGAACTCGGTGAATTGGGTGGCCAGCCGCTCGTTGTACATCTCGGTGTAATCCGGCAGCACCGCCGGCTGCGAGACACGGCACTGCCCGATATAGACGACGTCCACAATCGCCTGACGGTTGATGGCATGGCTGACACCGACGCGGAAATCCTTGGCGGCAAGCAGCGCCGCCTTGGCCGGGTCCTTGGAATGGTTCTGGTTGAAGCTCATCTGGATCGCGTTCGGCGTCGCCGGCGTGATCTCGAAGAACTTGAAGTTGCCGCGCCGCTGGTTGTCGAAGAGCACGGCCTTGTTCGCACCCTCGTTGATATGGCGGGCGTGCATGTCCAGCTCGCCGGCGATGCCCTTCAGAAGCAGCACCTGCTCGTCCTGGAAGATCGTGAAGGCAATGCGGTCAATATAGGGCAACTGGTTGCCAGCCGTGTCCACCTGCCAGTAGTAGGGGTTGCGTACCGCCTGCATCAGCGTGCCCTTGCCAAAGGGATCGACGATCTTCCAGGCGTTGATCACCGGCAGCTCCGGGTTTTCCCAGGCCGACGCGCGTGACACGAAGAACTCCGTCCAGTCGTCGAAGCCCGCGGCTTTGGCTGGCGCGTCGACACCCGGATTATGCGTCTTGTGGAACTGCTTCATGTAATGCGCCGGATACATGGTCAGCGTCTCGGCATTCAGCGTGGAAAGCTGCTCCAGGAAGAGGCCGTTCGGCGCGCCAAAGCTGAACCTGACCTCGTAGGTTCCCAGCTTCTCGACCTTCGCCGCACCGGCCTTGCCGCGCAGGAAGGTGGGGATGCCGCCGAACTTGGCGTTGGTGAAGACATGCTCGACTGCGAACATGAGGTCGTCCGCCGTGAAGGGCTGGCCATCGGACCACTTCATGCCCTCCCTCAGCTTGAAGGTGTAGACGGAGGAATCCGCGTTCACCGTCCAGCTTTCGGCGACATTGGGGACGGGCTTTGCCCATTCACGGTCCAGAACCACAAGGTTCTCCATGCCGATGACGCGGCGCGGCCAGCTGTCCATGCGCTCGCGCACACCGGAGCGCCAGGTGCCGCCATAGACACCCACAGAGGCGGCCGAGACGCGCGGCGTCTTCGGCAGACGCTCGGAAACCGCCGGCAATTTCTTGTCGCGAACATCCGCGTCGAACTGGGGGGCTTGCTTGTAAGCGGTCTGGGCGATGGTCGAGGTTGTTCCCATCAGTCCAAGAGCAAGGGCCAGCGTCAGCCCCGCGATGCGCGATCTTGTTTTCATGGCGTCCTCCCACGGACAAGGTTCTTGAGCCGACTTGTCGCGACTTCACTGTGACACAGACTGCATCTTGATTGATGCGTCAAATGTCATGAATGAGGGTATTCATAAGCTGGAGACATGGATGTAAGCTGCAGAAGGGAGAAGCCACGATGGATATCAGCGTTCGCCACATGGAGGTGCTCCGCGCCGTGCTGTCGCATGGCGGCATGACAGCGGCGGCCGCGCATCTCGGCCTCACCCAGCCCGCCGTCAGCCGCATCATCCAGCAGATCGAGCGGCAGTTGGGCGTGAAGCTTTTCGTGAAGGACGGCCGCAACATCGCGCCAACGCCGGAAGCGCGCGAGCTCGGCCAGCGCATCGACGAGGTTTTCGACAAGGTAGATGTGGTGCGCCGGCTCGGCCGCATCCTCAAGAACGGCGGTGGCCGGCGCATCCGCATCGCAGTAACACCGCCGCTGGCCAGTTCCTTCCTGCCGGGGCCGCTGGCCCGCACACGCGCGCGTTTTCCCGACACTGTGATGGTGGTGAAGATGCGCGAGATGGGCTCTGTCGAAACGCCCACCATCGACAAGGATTTCGACATCTCGATTGCCTACAACATCACGCGCTCGCTCGACGTGGTGACGCACACACTCTGCAACGCTCCGATCGTCTGTTATGTCCCCTCCGGCCACCCGCTTGCCGCCAGGATCGAACTCAGACCCGAGGATCTCGCGGAGGTGGAGCTGATGTCGTTCAACATCGGCTCGCGGCTTGGCGTACCGCTGGAGGAGGCCTTCCAGGCAGCGGGCCTGAAATGGCGGCCGGCATTGCAGACCGGCAATTCCTTCATGGGCGCACCGCTGGCGCGCGTCGGCGCGGGCATCGCGATCGCCGATCCGTTCATCTGGAACCGCGCCCCGCTGGACGGCGTTGAAATGCGTCTTTTCAGACCACTGTCGATGTTGACTCCGCAGGTCTTCTATCGCCGCGAACATGCGGTTTCCGCGCCCGAGGCGTTTCTCATCAAGGAGTTGCTGGCCGAGGCAAAAGCCTGGAGCTTCGCCTTCGCGGAGTTCATGCGGATTGCGCCGGAAGGGCAGTTGCAGGCGGCGGAGTGAGCCAACCCGTCATTGCGAGCGCAGCGAAGCAATCCAGAAAAACGCCGGCCGAAGTCAGCGTGCGTGGAAACCTTGTGCTGGATTGCTTCGCTATGCTCGCAATGACGGTAAGCCCTCACGCCCCGCC
>JBOFUS010000134.1:0-7781 GCA_051652685.1 Beijerinckiaceae bacterium | reverse complement strand
CGGCCAACAGCCATTCCAGGCGCTGCTGGAGCTTGTCCGCCGGGACCATGTCTGGGTGAAGGTTTCAGGCGCGGAGCGGATCGCCGAGCCGCCTTTCCAGGCAGCAATCCCTTTTGCGCAAACGCTGATCAACGCCGCGCCGGGCAAGGTGCTGTGGGGAACGGATTTTCCGCATCCCAATCTGAAGCATGCGGTCGATGAAGCCGACCTCGTCGACATGCTGCCGGACTATGGCGACGGGGCCGCCCTGCAAGCGTTGCTCGTCGACAATCCCGCGAAGCTCTATGGATTTTGAGGAGAACGCCATGCTGGATCGCCGCCATCTTCTGACCGCCGCCGCAACGCTTGCCATCGCCCAACCCCTCTGCGCTCAGTCCAGCTTTCCTGACAAGCCGATCCGTCTCATCGTTCCCTTCGGCCCCGGCGGCCTTGCCGACGTCACGTCTCGCGTAGTCGGCGAGCGCATGGGCCAGGTGCTCGGCCAGCAGGTCGTGATCGTCAACCAGCCGGGCGCGGGTGGCGTCGCCGCAGCGCGGGCAGCGCTTGGAGCACCGGCTGACGGCCACACGCTGGTGCTTTTCACCAACGGCACCGCGATCAGCGTGCCGCTGGTGAAGGACCTTGGCTATGATCCGCTGACACAGTTCGCGCCGGTGTCGTCGCTCGGCTTCTTTGATTTCCTGCTGCTGACCAGCGCCGAGCATTCCTACCGGTCACTGGCCGACCTGCTTGCCGCAGCGAAGGCACGACCGGGCGCGCTGAACATCGGGACGATCAATGTCGGTTCCAGCCAGAACCTCTCCGCCAATCTCTTTCGGTCGATGGCCGGCGTCGACATGGCGATCGTGCCGTTCCGCACCACGCCCGACGCCATCACGGCTTTGCTGCGCAAGGATATCGACCTGGTGATCGACGGCTACGTGGCGGCGAAGTCCTTGATGCAGGAAGGCAAACTGCGCGCGTTGGCAACCTCGGGGCCAAAGCGCTTTCCGGGCCAGCCGGACATTGCGACCGTGGCGGAGAGCGGTGTTTCCGGCTTCGATGTGACATCCTGGAACGCCATCTTCGCGCCGGTGGCCACGCCCGCCGAGGCTCTGCAGAAACTGAATGCGGCTGTCCTGACCGCGCTGGCCGACACCGGCGTTCGCCAGCGTCTCCTGGATCTCGGCATCGAGCCACGCGGCGGCCCGCCGGCAGAAATAGCTGATCGGCTGAAGGCCGATATCGCCCGCTGGGGCGATGTCATCCGCCGCGCCGGGATCCAGCAGCAATGATCCCGCTGGCCGAAGCCTGCCATGACATCGCACATCTGGGTCATGTCGAGGTGCTGACGAACCGCTATGCCGAGAGCCTTGATTTCTTCACGCGTGTCTACGGCCTGACTCTGACGCATGAGGACGCCATCTCTGCCTGGCTCCGCGCCTATGACGACTACGAGTTTCACAGCCTGAAACTGACACGGAGCGACACGACGGGCGTGGGCCACATCGCCTATCGTGCTGCTTCGCAAGCTGCGCTCGACCGTCGCGTCGCTGCGATCACGGCGAGCGGCTATCCCGTCATCGGCTGGACGGATGACGATCCAGGTCATGGCAGCGCCTTCCGCTTTCAGGATCCCTTCGGCCATGTCTTTGAAATCTACTGGGATACGAAACGCTATAGGGCTCCCGAGCAGGAGCGGCCCGCGCTGAAGAACATCGCACAGCGCTATCACGCGCGGGGTGCCGCCCCCCGCCGGCTGGATCATCTCAATCTGCTGGCCAGCGACGTCGGCGAATTCCGCCGCTTCATGGAAACCTGCCTTGGCAGCCGCGTGACCGAGATGATCAAGCTCGACAACGGCCGCATCGGCGGTTGCTGGTTCACCATCAACAACAAGACCTATGATCTCGCCTGCACGGAGGACCACAGCGGCGGGTCAGCCCGCCTGCATCACGTGACCTACGCCACCGATACCCGCGAGGACATCCTGCGGGCTGCCGACATCTTTCTGGAGAACGGTGTGCATATCGAGACCGGCCCGCACAAGCACGCCATCCAGGGCACGTTTTTCCTCTATGTCTGGGAGCCCGCCGGCAACCGCGTCGAGCTCGCCAACAGCGGTGCACGCCTCATTCTTGCGCCGGACTGGGAACCGGTCGTCTGGACCGAGACCGAACGGAGAAAGGGTCAGGCCTGGGGCCTGAAGACCATCGAGACCTTCCACACACACGGAACCCCTCCGGTGCGCAGGGACTAGGCCACGGCGGCCCCACTGTTGGCCCTGCGCGGGCCGATGGTGTGGCCGAATGGCAGATTGTTGACCACCGCGAGCCAGCCGCCAGCCCTCGGCAGCAATGCTCACGGCTTCAGCCGCGAACTTCCTCACTACGACGCCCCGCAGCACGCGTTCCTCGAGCCAGCCGCCATCGTGGCTCCAGAACCTATCACCTATGAGAAGCGGTTATAAGATCAAAACATTAATTATCCGCTTAAATCGCGCAACGCTTGATCATGCCCGATAAGCTTGCCTTATCGGGCATCCTTAAAGTCACCTTGTCTTGCCGCCTCTACGGCAAGCGCAGCGATCCTTTCGATCAGCGGTGCGTCGGGCGCTGCCGTCCAGCTGGCGGTGAAGGCGAGATCGGGGACGTGGACATCCGCCTCAATCTCGCGCAGCACACCGGCCTCGATCTCGCGGCTGACGATGGCGCGTGGGACGAGCGCTACGCCCAGTCCCTCGATCGCCATGCGAAGCGCCGGCGCCAGCGCGGCGCTGGCGTGGATGCGGTAGGCCGGCACATCCTCCGCCGCCATCCGCTCAACCAGCGCCATGTAGGGCGCGGTGCGGCGCGCGAAGGTAATGATCGGATAGCGCGCAATCGCCGCCAATGAGACAGGCGCGGGCGGAAAAGCGAGCGAGGGGCTCGCAAAAAAGCCCAGAGGGTACGACGAGAGCGCCAGATTGCGCGCCTGCGGCGTGCTGATCGGCCCCAGAAGAAAGGCGAGATCAAGTTCGTGCCCGACCAGCCGGTCGCGCAGATTTGCCGAGATATCGACATCGATCTCCAGCGCGATCTGCGGATAGGCCGCTCCCAACCGCGCGATGAACGACGGCAGCCAGGTCTGCACGATGGTTTCCGCGACACCCAGCCTGAGCACGCGGACCAGCGCCTGCGGCTCGACAATGCTCGCGAACATCTGGCCGTGCAGCTTCAGCAGTTTTTCCGCATGGACAAGCAGCTCACGCCCCTTGTCGGTTGCCTGCACGGTGCGCTGGTTGCGGTCGAGGAGCCTTGCACCGACCTGGGCCTCCAGCTGCTGGATTCTCAGCGACACCGACGGCTGCGTGGTGTTGAGCCGCGCCGCAGCGCCCCGAAAGCTGCGAAGCGTGGCCACCCAATAGAAGACTTCCAGTGCGCGAAGATCGAGCATGATATGATTTCCTTATCATGCGATATTAGAAACAACAATTTGACCGGAGTGAAGGCCGGTGGTTGCATGGGGAAACGGAGGCAATCAATGGCCCTGGCCCAAGCCCACAGATCCAGCGAGGTCAAACCCGGTGTGTTCGATCTGGCGTCGCCAGCCGATGTCCGGCGCGCCGCCCGCGCCGGCGCGCTGGACGGACCGACGTCGGGCCTTGCCCATGGCTTCGTGCAGGCCAATCTGGCGATCCTCCCGGCGGAGGTGGCAAGCGATTTCCTGCGCTTCTGCCAGCGCAATCCCAAGCCTTGCCCTGTCGTTGGCATGACGGAGCCCGGCGATCCGCGCCTTGCCGCGCTGGGTGCCGATCTCGACATCCGCACCGACGTCCCGCGGTACCGGATCTGGCGTGACGGGGTTGCGGCGGAGGAGCCGACGGATCTGCTGTCCCACTGGCGTGACGATCTCGTGACCTTCGTGATCGGCTGCTCGCATTCCTTCGAGGAAGCGCTGATCGCCGATGGTTTGACGCTGAAGCATGTGTCGGCCTGCACGACAGTGCCGATGTACCGGACCAACATCGCCTGCGCACCAGCCGGGCGCTTCTCCGGCCCGCTCGTCGTCACCATGCGGCCTTACAAGGCGGCGGATGCCATCCGCGCCGTGCAGGTTACCACACGCTTTCCGGCGGTGCATGGCGCGCCGGTGCATCTCGGCCGGCCGGATCTGATTGGCATCACCGATCTGGCAAAACCAGACTGGGGCGATCCGGTGCCGGTCGAGGACGACGAGATCCCGGTGTTCTGGGCTTGCGGGGTAACACCTCAGGCTGTCATCCAGGCAGCGAGGATACCCTTTGCCATCACCCATTATCCCGGTCGCATGCTGGTGACCGATATACCGAACAGCAAGCTTGCCGTCATGTGACGGGGAAGCCGGCGGGAGGCCGGCTTGGGACTGAAACAGGGGAGAAGTACGATGCACAACTTCAAACGTCTTGGCGCTACTGCGCTCGCCGCAGGTCTCGCCATGCCTGCATTCGGGCAGGGCCTGCCGGCCGGCCCGCCGGTCAACCTGCAGATCGTTACCCAGCCGGGACCTGCCTTCCCGCAGTTCACCAGGGTCGATATTCCGCTGCTGCGTGACGGTCTGCCGGCAAAGAGCGGCGGTCGTATCAAGGTGACGCTCGCCAGCTGGCCGGAGCGCAACCTGAACGGGCCCGAGATCATTCGCCTCGTCCGCGCCGGGCAGGTCGATATAGGCGCTGCACCCCTGCCGACGGTTGCCGGCGAGGTGCCTTTGCTCGACGTGGTCGATCTCGCGGGCCTCAACCCCGATGTTCAGCAGGCAAAGCGCATGGCGGACGCGATGCTGCCCGAGATCAACAAGGAGCTTGAGCGGACAGGCACGCGCATTATCGCGACCTATCCCTTTGCCGCGCAGGTGTTTTTCTGTCGCGGTGAGGTGAAAGGTCTGGCCGACATCAAGGGCAAGCGCGTGCGCACCAGCGGCGGTTCGCCCAACGACATGATGACGGCGCTGGGCGCGCAGCCGGTCTCGATCGGCTTCCCCGAGGTCTACGGAGCGCTGGAGCGCGGCGTGGCTGACTGTGCCATGACCGGCACATCCTCAGGCAACAGTGCCCGCTGGTATGAGGTCACGCAGACGCTCTATACGCTGCCGGTCGCCTGGGCTGTGTCAGGCTACTTCATCAACATCCGCTGGTGGAATGGTCTCGATCCGGCCGTGCGCGAGATGATCGAGAAGACCATGAAGGAGGTCGAGGATGCGCAGTGGAAGCTGGCGCTCGAAACCACCGACGACGGCATTGCCTGCAACGGCGGCGACAAGGCGAACTGCAAGATCGGCAAGCTGGTCGAGCCCAAGCCGATGACGGTGGTCAAGCAGACGGAAGCCGATCTGGCAGCCGTCCGCGTCGCCCTCACATCCACCGTTCTGCCCGCCTGGGTGAAGCGCTGCGGCGACCGTTGCGGCGAAATCTACAACCGTGTCGCAGCACCGATCACCGGCGTGAAGTTCGAGGCGAAGTAGGCGTTTCGCTCATAGGTCGAGCGTGGACGTTCCATGCTCAGGGCGCTCTCCCTTCCCCCCGGCGGGGAAAGGTCGGGGATGAGTTTTCCTGTCATTCCGGGCTCTGTTCCGCCTCGCTCCGCGCCCCGGAATAACAATTTCGACAAAAGCGATTGCCCTTCCCCGCGAGGGGGAAGGGAGATTTCCTGAAGCACCCGCTACCGGACCCGCGCCATGCTCTCAACCTTCGCCGACGCCGCGACGCGCGGTCGCCTGCTCATCGAGCGCCTGACGCTCGCCATGGGGCTTGCGGCAGGCTGGGGCTTCATTCTCTGCGCATTCTTCATCAGCTTCGATGTGCTGGCCCGCAAATTTCTCGGCATCAGCTCGCAGGCAACAACAGAGATCACCGCCTATATGCTGGCGATGGGGCTGACCTGGGGCATGGCGCATACCCTGTCGATGCGCGCGCATGTGCGCATCGATCTGCTGATCAACCGCCTGCCGCTCGGCTACCGGCAGTGGCTGCATCTTACAAGCCTTCTGGCGCTTGGCATTTTCGTCGGGTTTCTCACCAAGGCCGCTTATGATCTCGTGGATGAATCGCTGATGTTCCGGGCCACGGACACCAGCGTTCTACGCATTCCATTGGCCTGGCCGCAAGGCATCTGGGCGGCCGGGCTTGGCGTTTTCGCACTGACGATCCTCGTCATGTTCATGGAGAACCTGCTGCTCACGCTCGCAGGTCGTGGTGCGGAGGCCGAGCGCAACCTGATGCCGCGCGGCTTTGCGGAAGAGGTTGAAGAGGCGCTGGACGCCGTCGGCACACAAACAACCACCATTTCGGCGAAGCAGTCATGATCGCGATCGTCTTCCTCGTCGTCCTGCTGGCGATCATGATCGGCATGTCGATCATGGGCGTTGGCCCGCAAAATCTCGTCATCGGCGAGGTCGTGATGCTGATCGGTCTGTTCGCCGCCTTTTTCGGTGCGGGCATCTACATCGGCGCTGCACTGGGCATACTGGGGTTGATCGTTGGTTTCGCTTTCTCGGACCGGCCGTTCTGGCTGTTCCTGGGCCAGACGATCTGGGGGCCCTCCTCCAGCTTCGTACTGGTCGCGGTACCGCTCTTCCTGCTGATGGGCGAAATCCTGCTGCGCGCCGGCCTTTCCGACAAGCTTTACAGGGCGCTCAACGTCTGGCTGAACCGTTTGCCCGGCGGGTTGCTGCACACCAACATCATGGCGTCGGGCGTCTTCTCGGCCATCTCGGGCTCGTCCGTTGCGACGGCAGCCACCATGGGTTCGGTCGCCCTGCCCTTCTTCAAGGATTCGCGCTACGACAAGAAAATGGTGATGGGTTCGCTCGCCGCAGGCGGAGCACTCGGCAATCTCATCCCGCCCGGCATCACCTTCATCATCTACGCCTTGATCACCGAAACCTCCGTCGGTCAGCTGTATCTCGCAGCCGTCGGTCCAAGCCTGCTCGTCATCGCGCTCTTCACGCTCGTGATCCTCGCGAAAGCAAAGACCGCCGCGCCACCGGATCCCGATGCGCCGCGCCTGCCGCTTTCGGAGAAGTTCCGAGCGCTGATTGATCTGCTGCCAACGCTGCTGCTCATCCTGCTGGTGCTCGGTACGATCTACGGGGGGCTCGCCACGGCAACGGAATCCGCTGCCCTCGGCGTGGTCGGTGCCATCTTCTTCGCCGCGCTTGAGGGCAAGCTCTCCTTGCGCATGCTCAACGCCTGTGCCGAAGCGACGGCGCGCAATACGGCCATGATCGGGCTGATCCTGTTCGGTGCCTATGTGTTGAACTACGTCTTCACCAGCCTCGGCGTGCCGCAGGCACTGGCGAAAGTGGTGAGCGAGCTTCCCCTGCCCGCCTGGGCGATCATGGCGCTGATCATCGGTTTCTATCTGGCACTCGGCACATTCATGGAGGGCTTCTCCATGATCATCACGACGATTCCGGTGATCTTTCCCATCGTCATGGGGCTTGGCTACGATCCGATCTGGTTCGGCGTCATTGTCACGATGTTGGTCGAGATCGCGCTGATCAGCCCGCCGGACGGAACGGTGCTCTACGTGCTGCAGGGCATGCGCAAGGACCGCGGGCCGATCACCGATGTCTTTTCCGGCGTTATGCCGTTCATGAGCGTCTATATCCTTGCCATCCTGTTGTTGATGGCTTTCCCTGCCATCGCGCTCTGGCTGCCGAAAGCCGTGGGATAAGCCGATGAGCACAGAACTGTCCTTCATCTGCCACGACGCCGGCGGCTCCCACGCAATCAGAACCACGATCCACACGCTGGTGATTGCCGGCTGGGCCGGCCGCGACGAGGC
>JBOFUS010000133.1:0-11859 GCA_051652685.1 Beijerinckiaceae bacterium | reverse complement strand
CGCTGGTGCGCCCGATCGAGCGGCTTTTCACAGGCGCTGCCGATGTCTCGGAAGCGGTTTACCGGCTCGCCCAGGCGGCGCGTGAGCGGCGGCGGCATGCCGAAGAGATCCGCATGGCACCGGGGCTCGACGGTCAGGTGACCGCCGCATGGTATCGCATCCGCGTACGTCCTTTGACGCGCGCCGGGCGTCATGAAAGCCTCTGGTCAGTCTCGGATATCACCCTTGACCGGCGCGGCGAGGAAGGCGCGGTGCAGGAGTTGCAGAACGCGATCAATTTCCTCGATCATGCACCTGCCGGTTTCTTCTCCGTCGAGCCCAACGGGCGGATTGCCTACATGAACGCCACGCTGTCCAGCTGGCTCGACCTCGACATCGCCGAGCACCCCTCGGGCCAGGGTCTGACCCTCGGCCAACTTGTTGCGGCAGGCGCAGCACCGCTGCTTGGCGGCGGCGCGACCGGAGCTGCCGGTCAGGTCAAGACGGAAGTGATCGACATCGATCTGCGCAAGCGCGGTGGTCAGGCGCTGCCTGCCCGCCTGTTCCACCGTGTCTCCTATGGGCATGACGGCCAGCCCGGCGCGTCGCGCACCATCGTGCTCAACCGGTCTGTTGGCGGCGACGCCTCGGACGCGCGGGCGGCGGAAGTGAAGTTTGCGCGGTTCTTCCACAATTCCCCGCTCGCCATCGCCACCATCGGGCGGGGCGGCGAAATCATTGGAGCAAACGCGCCGTTCGCGCGGCTCATTGGCGATCAGTTGCGCCTCGGTGACGGGCGTCGTTCTGTCGCCGAAGCGGTTGTCGAAAAAGACCGTCCGGCCTTGATGGCCACGCTCTCCTCGGTGCTGTCCGGGCAGGGCGAGGCATTGCCGCTGGAGGTCGCCCTTGTCGGCGACCAGCGATTTGCACGGGCCTATCTCTCGCCCGTTGCCGACCGTGAGGACAGCGGCGAAGCTGCGGTGCTCTATCTGCTGGATACCACCGAGCAGCGCTCGCTGCAGGAGCAGTTTACACAGGCGCAGAAAATGCAGGCCGTGGGCCAGCTCGCCGGCGGCGTGGCGCATGACTTCAACAACGTGCTGACCGCCATTATCGGCTATTCCGACCTGCTGATCGCCTCGCACCGGCCAACCGACCCGTCCTATCAGGACATCATGCAGATCAAGCAGAACGCCAACCGCGCTGCGTCGCTGGTCAGGCAGCTGCTGGCTTTTTCTCGCCGCCAGACGCTGCGCCCGCAGGTCATGAACCTCAATGACAATGTTTCCGATGTGCAGATCCTGCTGAAGCGGCTGCTGGGCGAGAAGGTCGATCTCGACGTGGCCTACGGCCGTGATCTCTGGCCGGTGAAAGCTGACGTCAACCAGTTCGAGCAGGTCGTGGTCAATCTCGCCGTGAACGCGCGAGACGCGATGGACGACCGCGGCCGCCTGACCCTGCGCACCGCCAATGTGGCCGCTGCGCAATGCGCTGGCTTCAATTACAAGGGGCTTATCCCGGCAGACTATGTGCTTCTGGAGGTCGAGGATACCGGCTGCGGGATGACGGCCGAGGTGATGGAGAAAATCTTCGAGCCCTTCTTCACCACCAAGGAGATCGGCAAGGGCACCGGCCTCGGTCTCTCCATGGTCTTCGGCATTGTGAAGCAGTCAGGTGGCTTCATCTATTGCGATTCCGTAATCGGGAGCGGCACAACTTTCCGCGTTTTCTTGCCGCGCCATGTGCCCACCGCCGAGGATGTGGCGACCAAGGTCGAGGAACAGAAGACCGACAGCGGCGATCTGACGGGGCAGGGCACGATCCTGCTCGTCGAGGATGAGGAAGCCGTGCGCGCCTTCGGGGCGCGGGCGTTGCGTTCACGCGGCTACACGGTGCTGGAGGCGTCGTCTGGCGTCGAGGCGCTGGAGCATGTGGAAGAGCATGGCGACGAGATCGCGCTGGTGGTGTCCGATGTCGTGATGCCCGAGATGGACGGGCCGACCCTGTTCATCGAACTGAAGAAGCTGGGCCGCAACTACGCCTTCGTTTTCGCCTCGGGCTATGCGGAAGAAGCCTTCAAGAAGCATCTGCCCGACGCCGAGCAGGAGAGCTTCACCTTCCTGCCCAAGCCATACAGCCTGAAGCAGCTGGTGGAGGCGGTGAAGCAGGTGCGAAGGTAGGGGAAGCACCGCAATCTCTCATCAGCAACCGGGCTCGGATGGTTTTCCGGCGGCCCGGAAACAGCCGGCCTGAAATTGCGTCATGAAAATGATCACCCCGGTGAAGAAGTCGATGGACTTTCCGCGTGAAAATACAAACATTGCCGATCCAAGGAATTCAAGGCGGAGAGAACAATGAACGCGATTTCTCAGTTTTTGGCGTTTCTGGTAGTTTCAATGCTGGCAGTGACCGCTGACGCTCAGACAGCGCGGAAACCAGCGGCTGTTGTCCTGATCCCCGGCGCGGGGGGCATCATTCCTCAGGATTTTCTTGTCATGAGCCGTGAAACCTTCCTGTCAGCCGGCCTGACGGTGGAAATGACGACGAGCGCGTCCGGCGCAGCCAGTCTGGTTGCGGATTTCAAGGCGCGCGGCATGCGCGTGACACTTGTCGGGATGAGCATGGGCGCAGGCACTGCAGCGCAAGCGCTCAGGTCGGGGGCCCGCCCGGATGGTGTCGTGTTCGCTGCGGGTTCGCTGATGCCGGGTGGTCCCGCCAACAATTCGGTCAGTGAGGCGCTGGGTGATCCTTCGCTGTTGCCCCCAACGCTGGTGCTGCACCATCGACAGGATGCATGTCGGCTGACGCCGCCAGAAGCTGTGCCCGAGTTTGTGCGCTGGTCGCGCGGGCGCGCAAAGGCGAGTTGGGTGACTGGCGGAGGCGGTGACGGCTTTCCCTGCCGTCCCAACACCCCGCACACCTTCACGGGTCGGGAGCGTGCAGCGGCCGGAGCGATTATCCAGTTTGCAAGGGCACGCTGAGCGATCAACCTTCGCCGATAGTCCGGTGATGGATTTCAGCCTGCCTGCTCAAACTGCCTTCAGGGTCGCGCTGAGCCTTGCAAGGTCCGACTTGATGCCGCTGGTCTGACCGCCAAGCGATTCCGCCGCTCGCTGTGTGGCAGCGACGATATCGGCGATCTTGCGGGCTTCCATCGCCGCGCGGGCGGAGGCCTCTGTGGCAGCGCGGATGCCACCCTCTGCCTGGCGGATGGCTTCCGTCAGGCCCGCTGCGAGACTGGCCTGTTGTTCGGCGCCTTCTCCCGTGGCGATGACATCGGTACGCAAATCGCCAAGCGTGCGGCCGATGGCATCGATCGCTTCCACGCAAGCCTCAGCCGCAACGCGAACGCCATCGATCTGATGCGCGATGGCGGTTGTTGCCAGCGCCGTCTGCGTGGCCAACGATTTCACCTCGCCTGCCACCACCGCGAAACCGCGGCCATGCTCGCCGGCGCGCGCCGCTTCGATGGTGGCGTTGAGGGCCAGAAGGTTGGTCTGCTGCGCGATGGTCGAAATCGTGTCGGCGATTGAACCAATCTCGGAAATCGCCGCATTGAGACTGCGGGCGGCATCAACCGTGCGATTGGCCTGGCGCATCGCCTGTTCGGCCCTATCGGAGCCCTTGGCGGCTGCGCTGCTGATGTGGCTTGCGCTTGCCGCCATGCCACCAGCGGCCTTTTCCATCTTGGCCAATACATGGGCTGCCATTTCTGATTCAGCGCTGGCCGCGTCGATGTCGGTGACGCTGAGGCGGACTGACTCTTCAGCCTGCACCGCCGCCCGGACAAGATCAGCTGCGGCTTCAGCGACGCCTGCACCGCCAATCTGGATCATCCTGTCAAAATCAGCCAGCGCCTCGTCCACCGCAGCATGGCGGTTCACCAGGTCGGAGCTGTCCTTCACGGCATGGATGGCGATCGCCGATGCGATGTCGAACATGGCGACGCGCAGGAGTGCGGCGAGCGTGGCCCCTCCGCTAAATCTTTCGAGGTGAAGCCCCGTTGGCATCAGCCGACGGCAAAGCTCCGTGAAGCACCATGTGCGAACCCGCGCGCCAAAGCCGATCGCGCGCTCGACATCGACAAGCCTCTCCATGCTTTCGCGATACGCGCTTCCGAACTCCGCCCGCAGAAGCTCGGAAAAATGCGCCTCGATGGCTCCACTGAGGTCAACGCGGCGCTCATCAATGCGCGACGCGAGCGCCGGCGTTGCCCGCACGGCGGCACTGGCGTAATGAGATGCAATATCGGCAAGAACGGGAAGCAGACGCGCTCCGCCCCTGCGGACCGAATGCCTCACCGATGTATCGATATCATAGACATCGAGGCGGCGCTGAATCTCAGCTAAAGCAGTCGCGTTGGCATTCATGGCTAAAGAAGAAGCCATGAACCGATGAAATTAGAGTGAACCCTTTAAGAACCGGACCGGTCGCCGCAAACGTTCCGACCGTTGCAGCAATCAGAGTGCTGCCGTCACCATGATCTCGACATCATAGCCAGCCGCGGCAAGCGCCGGGGACTGCACCGTCGCCCGCGCGGGCGTGTTTCCGGCCGATACCCACGCATCCCAGACGCCGTTCATTTCGGCGAAGGTTGCCATGTCAGTCAGCCAGATCTGTGCTGTCAGCAACTTCGTCTTGTCCGTACCGGCCTCGTTCAACAGCCCGTCGATGGCAGCAAGGATGTCCTTCGTCTGTGCAGCGGTGGATTGCCCCTTGGCGTTGGCCGAAACCTGCCCTGCCAGATAGGCGACGCCGCCGTGAATGACAGCCTGGCTCATGCGCGGGCCAACGTGAAGGCGCTTGATCGACATGGTTGCTTCCTCGCGAGGGCCGGGGCGGCCCGCTCCGTGACCGGTCTAGACAAAGCCTGCGCGCGAAACAAGGTGCGCGGGAAAAAAGAAACGAGATAAGAACATCCAACTTGCAAATGAGAACATAATATGTACTTATCCCGGCATTGAAGAGGCAACGTGACTCAGCCATAAGGAGGCTCTCAATGTCGCAACCGGCGCTCAAGCTTGTGGAAGGATCATCCGTGGACAAGACCAAGGCGCTCGACGCCGCGCTCGCCCAGATCGAGCGGGCATTCGGCAAGGGCTCGATCATGCGGCTCGGCAAGTCTGACAAGGCTGTCGAGATCGAGACAGTCTCGACAGGCTCCATCGGCCTGGACATCGCACTGGGCGTCGGCGGCTTGCCACGGGGGCGCGTCGTGGAGATTTTTGGCCCGGAGAGCTCCGGCAAGACGACACTTGCTCTGCATACGGTCGCGGAAGCGCAAAAGAAGGGTGGCGTCTGCGCATTCATCGATGCGGAGCACGCGCTTGACCCGGTCTACGCCCGCAAACTCGGTGTGAAACTCGATAACCTGCTGATTTCCCAGCCGGATACGGGCGAGCAGGGGCTGGAGATCTGCGATACCCTGATCCGCTCCGGTGCTGTCGACGTCGTGGTGATCGACTCGGTGGCTGCGCTCGTCCCGCGTTCCGAGATCGAGGGCGAGATGGGGGAGATGCAGCCGGGTCTTCAGGCGCGCCTGATGAGCCAGGCACTGCGCAAGCTGACCGGCTCGATCAGCCGTTCGAATTGCATGGTCATCTTCATCAACCAGATCCGCATGAAGATCGGCGTGATGTATGGTTCGCCCGAGACAACCACCGGCGGCAACGCGCTGAAGTTCTATGCTTCCGTGCGTCTGGACATCCGCCGCATCGGTTCCATCAAGGAACGCGAGGAGGTTGTGGGCAACACGACACGCGTCAAGGTGGTCAAGAACAAGGTTGCTCCGCCGTTCAAGCAGGTCGAATTCGACATCATGTATGGCGAGGGCGTGTCGAAGGTCGGCGAACTCGTCGATCTCGGCGTGAAGGCCGGCATTGTCGAGAAGTCCGGAGCCTGGTTCTCCTATGACTCGACCCGCCTTGGCCAGGGACGCGAGAATGCCAAGACGTTCCTGAGGCAGAACCCCGAGATTGCCAACCGCATCGAGCAGATGATCCGTCAGAATTCGGGCCTCATCGCAGAGAAGATCCTCGAGACAGGGTCGTCGGAGAGCGACGCCGACGGTGTCGATCCCGACGCCTGAGTTTGCCGGCGCTTGTGGACAGCGCCTTGTTCGATCTTTAGGGAGAACGGACCGGATTGCCGGTCCGTTCGTCGCCGGCGCGAAGCCCCTGGTCCTGCGGCGGATGATTGTTTGGCGTGAGCTTCGCCACTGGTTTGAAGGTCAGGCATGAGCGGCGTCAACGCGATCAGATCCACGTTCCTCGAGTTCTTCGCCAGAAACGGCCACGAGGTGGTTTCCTCGTCGTCGCTTGTTCCCAAGAACGACCCGACGCTGATGTTTGCGAACTCCGGCATGGTCCAGTTCAAGAACGTCTTCACCGGGCAGGAGAGGCGTCCTTACGTCCGGGCAACGACCGCGCAGAAAAGCGTGAGGGCCGGCGGCAAGCACAATGATCTCGACAACGTGGGCTATACTGCCCGGCACCACACCTTCTTCGAGATGCTCGGGAATTTCTCATTCGGTGACTATTTCAAGGACCGGGCCATTGAACTCGCCTGGACCCTGATCACCAGGGAGTACGGTCTTGCGAAGGAGAAGCTCTTCGTCACAGTCTACCATGACGACGAGGAAGCTTTCGGGCTCTGGAAGAAGATCGCTGGTCTTCCTGACGACCGCATCATCCGCATCGCGACGTCCGACAATTTCTGGCGCATGGGCGACACCGGACCCTGCGGTCCCTGTTCGGAGATCTTTTACGACCACGGCCCGCATATTCAGGGCGGCCCGCCCGGATCACCCGAGCAGGACGGTGACCGCTTCATCGAGATCTGGAATCTCGTTTTCATGCAATATGAGGAACAGGCTGTCGGTGGCCGCGTACCGCTGCCGCGGCCATCCATCGACACGGGCATGGGACTGGAGCGCGTCTCTGCAGTACTGCAGGGCACCCACGACAACTACGAGATCGACCTGTTCCAGGCGCTGATCCGCGCGGTGCAGGAACGGGTCGGCGGCGATCCGCAAGGTTCCATGAAGGCAAGCTACCGTGTCATCGCCGACCATCTGCGCTGCAGTGCGTTTCTGGTCGCCGATGGCGTTCTTCCGTCCAACGAAGGGCGGGGTTACGTGCTGCGGCGTATCATGCGCCGTGGCATGCGCCACGCGCAACTTCTTGGCGCGCATGATCCTCTCATGCACCAGCTGGTGCCCGCTCTTGTCCGCGAGATGGGCCAGGCTTATCCCGAACTCGTCCGCGCGGAGGCACTCATCGCCGAGACACTCAAGCTCGAGGAAAGCCGGTTCCGGCGCACGCTGGTGAGGGGTCTGACGCTTCTTGACGATGAAACGGGGGAGCTCGAAGACGGCAGCGTGTTCTCCGGCGAAACTGCGTTCAAGCTTTACGACACCTATGGCTTCCCGCTTGATCTGACCCAGGATGCACTGCGCGCGCGGAATATTTCCGTGGATACGGCCGCGTTCAGCGCTGCCATGGCACGCCAGAAGGCGGAAGCCCGCAAGGCCTGGTCGGGTTCGGGCGAGGCTGCTACGGAAACCATCTGGTTCGGTGTTCGCGACCGGGTCGGCGCAAGCGAATTCCTCGGCTATGAGGCCACTTCCGCAGAGGGTGTGGTCGGGGCACTTGTATCAGCTGGCACCGAGGTCGAGCGGCTTGGTCCGGGCGAACGCGGCATGGTCGTGCTCAACCAGACGCCTTTTTATGGCGAGGCAGGCGGTCAGGTTGGCGATCTGGGCCTGATGCGGGCGAATGGCATCCTGTTCCGGGTGGAGCAGACGCAAAAGAAACTCGGCGATGTCGTCGTCCATAGCGGAGTCGTGGAAGAGGGCGAGCTTGTTCTTGGCTGTCCGCTGCTGCTGGAAGTCGATGTGTCGCGCCGCGCGGCGGTTCGCGCGAATCATTCGGCGACGCATTTGCTGCATGAAGCGCTCCGGCAGATTTTGGGGGACCACGTCGCACAGAAGGGTTCGCTCGTCTCCGATGAGAGGCTGCGCTTCGATATCAGCCATACGAAACCGGTCGAGGCTGATGAACTGCGGGCGGTCGAGGACATGGCGAACGCGATCATATTGCAGAACGCACCGGTTGTGACTCGGCTCATGAGCGTGGACGAGGCAATCGCCTCCGGGGCGCGGGCGCTGTTCGGCGAGAAGTATGGAGACGAGGTTCGCGTTGTATCCATGGGAACTTTTGCCGAAGGCGAGCTGGCCGGAAAGCCCTATTCCGTAGAACTGTGCGGCGGCACACATGTGTCGCGCACCGGCGACATCGGTCTGGTTGCCGTGGTGGGCGAAAGTGCGGTTGCAGCCGGTGTTCGCCGCGTCGAAGCGCTGACGGGAAATGCCGCGCGACTTGTGCTTGGCGAGGATTCGCGCCGCCTGAGAGCGGTTGCGGGTTTGCTCAAGACGTCCGTTCCAGACACGGTGGATCGTGTGCAGGCGCTGGCCGAGGAACGCCGGAGGCTGGAGCGCGAGGTGGCTGAGCTGAAGCGAAAGCTGGCCGCTGCTGGCGACGGCGAGGCGAAGGTTGATATCCGCGCCATTGCTGGCATTCGTTATCTGGGGCGTGTGTTTGAAGGCGTCGAGATGAAAGACCTCAAGGGCTTCGCTGACGATGCAAAGTCAAAGGTCGGTTCAGGTGTGGTCGCCGTTGTCGGGGTTGCCGGTGATGGCAAGGCCGGCGTTGTTGTGGGCGTGACGGCGGATCTGACGGAACGCTTCAGTGCGGTTGATCTGGTGCGCGTCGCTTCTGAAGTACTGGGCGGCAAGGGTGGCGGCGGCCGGCCGGACATGGCGCAGGCCGGCGGCCCTGATGGTGCGGCAGCAGCGGCGGCGATTGAAGCCATAGCAGCGGCGCTCGGCGGCTGACAGGATGAACCTCGCGGCGGCGCTCAGACTTATCCGCTTCCGCCGCCGGGTCTACGAATTGCTGGATGGTGGTCTTGCCGGAGACCGGCTGGCCGGCCTCGTTCACGCCGTACTTGTCACCCTGGTGCTCATCAGCGTCGCGGCTGTCATCCTTGAAAGCGTGCCTTCTGTTGACGCGCGGTTCGGCCGGGCCTTTGTTGTCATCGAATTGGTCGCGGCGGCGGTGTTCTCCGCCGAATATGCGTTGCGCCTCTGGGCTTGTGTGGAACATGGCCCGCTCAAAGGTCTCAAGCCTTCCGCCGCGCGCTGGCAACATGCGCTCAGCCCGGCAATGGTTGTCGATCTGATCGCGATCCTGCCCTTCTTCCTCATGCTGGTGCTGCCGGATGATCTGAAGGTCCTGCTGATCTTCCGGCTCATTCGCTTCTTCAAGCTGGCGCGCTACTCGCCAGGCATGCGCTCGCTGCAGGAGGCGATCTATGAGGAGCGCCGGGCGCTGCTCGCCTGCCTTGTGATCCTGTGCGGAGTCATGATCGTGGCAGCCGCCGCGATGCACATGGTCGAGGCTTCGGCGCAGCCGGAGAAGTTCGGCTCCATTCCGGATGCGATGTGGTGGGCGATCATTACGCTGACGACGGTGGGTTATGGCGATGTCTTTCCAATCACACCGGCGGGTAAGCTGGTGGCAAGTGTCACGGCACTCTGCGGTCTCGTCATGCTGGCGCTGCCGGTCGGTATCATCGCCACGTCTTTTTCGGAGGTGATCCGCCGGCGCGAGTTCGTGATCACATGGTCCATGGTGTCGCAAACGCCGATTTTTGCCCATCTGGAGCCGCATGTGCTGGGCGAGATCATCTCGATGATGCATTCGCAGATGGCCGAGGAAGGCGAGACGATCTACCGCAAGCGCGATGCCGGCGACCGGTTGTTCGTCATCGGATCGGGCGCGGTAGAATTGACCGGAACAGGACGGCGCCGCGTTCTGGGTGCGGGAGATGCCTTTGGCGAGGATGCTGTGTTGCGCGGTGGCGTGCGCCTTGAATCGGCGCGTGCCACATCCCGCACGCGCCTGCTCGCGCTCCACCGGGCCGACATGCTCCAGCTTGTCGAGCGCGACCCGGAAATCGGAAAACGCCTCGCGGAAAGCTCTAGGCAGCCGGAGCGCGGCCTGCCCGGGAGTTGATATTGTCGGCTGTCAGGCTGCCATCGCCTTGGTCAGGTTTTCGCTGATCTTGTCGAGGAAGCCGGTCGTGGAGAGCCACTTCTGGTCGGCTCCCACCAGCAGGGCGAGATCCTTGGTCATGTGGCCTTCCTCGACCGTCTCGACGCAGATGCGCTCCAGCGTCTTGGCGAACCTCGCCAGTTCGGTATTGTCGTCAAGCTTGGCGCGATGCGAAAGGCCGCGGGTCCAGGCGAAGATCGAGGCGATGGAGTTCGTCGAGGTCTGCTTGCCTTTCTGGTGCTCGCGGTAGTGGCGCGTCACGGTACCGTGGGCAGCTTCCGATTCCACGATCTTGCCATCCGGCGTCATCAGCACAGAGGTCATCAGGCCGAGCGACCCGAAACCCTGCGCCACGATGTCGGACTGTACGTCGCCATCGTAGTTCTTGCAGGCCCAGACATAGCCACCCGACCATTTAAGCGCGGACGCCACCATGTCGTCGATCAGGCGATGCTCATAGCTGATGCCCTGCCTGTCGAACTCGGCCTTGAACTCGGCGTTGAAGACTTCCTCGAAGATGTCCTTGAAGCGCCCGTCATAGGCCTTGAGAATGGTGTTCTTGGTCGAGAGATAGACGGGATACTTGCGGTTCAGGCCGTAGTTCAGCGAGGCGCGGGCGAAATCGCGGATCGAATCGTCAAGGTTGTACATGGCCATGGCAACGCCGGAACCAGGTGCCTTGAACACCTCGCGCTCGATGATCTGGCCGTCCTCGCCCTCAAACCTGATGGTCAGCTTTCCCTTGCCAGGAAAGCGGAAGTCGGTGGCGCGGTACTGGTCGCCGAAGGCATGGCGGCCGACGACGATGGGCTGGGTCCAGCCCGGCACCAGGCGCGGCACGTTCTTGCAGATGATGGGTTCACGGAAGATCACGCCGCCGAGAATATTGCGGATGGTGCCGTTCGGGCTCTTCCACATTTCCTTGAGGTTGAACTCCTTCACCCGGGCTTCGTCCGGGGTGATGGTGGCGCATTTCACGGCCACACCGTGGCGCTTGGTCGCCTCGGCCGCATCGATGGTCACCCTGTCGCCCGTTGCGTCGCGGTTCTCGACCGAGAGGTCGTAATAGTCGAGCTGGAGATCGAGGTAGGGAAAGATCAGCTTGTCCTTGATGTACTGCCAGATGATGCGCGTCATCTCGTCCCCGTCCATGTCGACGACGGGATTGGCGACCTTGATCTTCTGCATGGGAGAACGAGCCCTTCCGATGGCGTTTGCCGTTTCGCGTCAACCTTCGAGACGCGTGTGACGCGGCTATAGCAGCGGGATTCAAGGCGGGGAAGGGCAAGTGGAAGTGGAGGGCGGGCTTCTGGTCCCTTGCTCGTATATTCCCATGTTGTGAGGTGCCAAACGATTTGCTATACGTGTATAGCAGAAGGTGGATACGATGCTGGCGTTGAGATTACCCACGGAAATCGAGGCGCGGCTGGAGGCGCTTGCAAAGCGCACCGGCCGCACGAAAAGCTTCTATGCGCGGGAGGCGATCATCGAAAAGATCGAGGATCTGGAGGACTACTATCTGGCTGATCTTGCGATGACCGAGAGCAGAGGTATCCGATATTCGATCCACGAGGTCGCAGACGAGCTTGGCATTGATCTCGATAACCTGAGCGATGCCGAAACCGAGAAGCCGCCGAAAGCAGCAGGATCCGGGCGCAAAGCGGCTTAGCGCTGCGTGAGCGGACATCGTTGGGAAATTCAGTTCACGCCGCAGGCGCGAAAGCAGCTTGCAGCGTTAACATCTGTTGAACAGAAGCGCATCCTC
>JBOFUS010000132.1:0-1117 GCA_051652685.1 Beijerinckiaceae bacterium | reverse complement strand
TTGGTTTCGTCCCGCCTGCTTGGATCAGGGTTCATCGCCTCGAACCAGATGATCGGCATCCGCGACGCCATGACAAACGGCGTCAGCCAGAGGCTGCTGAGATCAGTGTGTTTCCCGGCCATCCAATCCCCGCTGCATTTCTTGCAGTTTTACGTTGAACGACGAATTGCTGCGATGCAACAAAGAACTGTCGGGATGCGTAATCTTGCCACAAGCAGGAAACCTTATCCCATCACCGGAATCGTGAACTCGCTCCCCTTGCCAATGCTGCTTGGCCAGCGTCCCGTCACCGTCTTCGTCTTGGTGTAAAACCGGAACGCATCCGGCCCGTGCTGGTTGAGATCACCGAATACCGAACGCTTCCAGCCGCCGAAAGTGTAGTAGGCCAGCGGCACGGGGATCGGCACGTTGATGCCCACCATGCCGACATTGACCTTGGAGGCGAAATCACGCGCGATGTTGCCGTCGCGGGTGAAGATGGCGGTGCCGTTGCCATACTCATGGTCGTTGGTCATCTTGAGCGCGGCCGCATAGTCCGGCGCGCGGACCACCGAGAGCACCGGCCCGAAGATCTCCTCCTTGTAGATGCGCATGTCGGTCGTCACGTGGTCGAACAGGCAGCCGCCCATGTAGAAGCCATTCTCGTAGCCCTGCATGGAGAAGCCGCGCCCATCGACGGCGAGTGTCGCGCCTTCCTTGACGCCGAGATCGACGTAGCCCTTCACCTTCTCGAGGTGCTGCTTCGTCACCAGCGGTCCGAAGTCGGCGGAACCATCGGTCGAAGGGCCGACCTTGAGGCTTTCAACGCGCGGGATTAGCCGCTTGACCAGCTCATTCGCCGTGCCTTCGCCCACCGGCACCGCAACGGAGATAGCCATGCAACGCTCGCCGGCTGCGCCATAACCGGCTCCGATGAGGGCATCGACCGCCTGGTCCATGTCGGCGTCGGGCATGATGATCATATGGTTCTTCGCGCCGCCGAAGCACTGCACGCGCTTGCCGTTCGCGCAGCCGCGCCCGTAGATGTATTCGGCGATGGGCGTGGAGCCGACAAAGCCGATGGCCATGATGTCCGGATCGTCGATGATGGCGTCGACGCTCTCCTTGTCGCCATTGA
>JBOFUS010000131.1:0-4285 GCA_051652685.1 Beijerinckiaceae bacterium | reverse complement strand
AAGCGGTGGATCGTGCCGTCGTCCATCTTCAGGCAGACAACGCCAAGGCAACGCCCCTCATCGCTCATGATCAGGTCGATGGCGAAGAACTCGATGAAGAACTCCGTGCGGTGCTTCAGGGCGTTTCCATAGAGTGTATGCAGAATCGCGTGACCTGTGCGATCAGCGGCAGCACAGGTGCGCTGGGCGGTACCCTTGCCGTAGTCGGTGGTCATGCCGCCGAAGGGGCGCTGGTAGATCTTGCCTTCTTCGGTGCGGCTGAAAGGCACGCCCCAATGCTCGAGCTCGTAGACGGCCGCCGGCGCATTCTTGCAGAGGTACTCGATGGCGTCCTGGTCACCCAGCCAGTCAGAGCCCTTGACGGTGTCGTACATGTGCCAGCGCCAGTCGTCCGGGCCCATGTTGCCCAGCGAAGCCGAGATGCCGCCCTGTGCTGCGACGGTGTGCGAACGCGTTGGAAACACCTTGGAAATGCAGGCAGTGCGAAGACCGGCCTGGGCCGCACCGACAGCCGCACGAAGGCCTGCGCCACCCGCACCGACGACAACAACGTCATAGACATGGTCGGTGATCGGATAGGCAGGACCGGCATAGGAAGCGTGCTTTGGCGGTGCAAAACCCTCACCGCTCGCGGCCTTTACGGTCTTGGTCGTGGTCTTCGCCATGTTCACTTGCCCCTTTGTTCCGCGCCGTTTCAGCCGCCGAACGCCAATTTCAGGATCGAGAAGGCGCAAGCAGCGCCAATGGCGATCGCAAAGAAGGTATTGGCGATGAGCAGGGCGATTTTTGCCCCTTCGGCGTGGACATAATCCTCGATGATAACCTGCATGCCGAGCCGCATGTGAATGACGCCCGACACCACGAAAAGTAGCATCAACAGCGCCACAAGTGGATGCGACATGGTGGCGGACATGCGCGCATGATCAGCCCCCTGCAGACTCGCCACGATGATCAGAAAAGCGACAGCCAGCGGAACATTGGCAATGGCCGTGACGCGTTGGCGAAAGAAATGCTCGGTTCCGGACTTGGCCGAGCCAAGCCCACGGACCTTCGAGAGTGGCGTGCGAAGGGAAGAAGGCGAATCCATGGTCCTGCTCCTATCAGCGGAAGGAAAGGCCGACGAGCCAGACAAAGATGGTCAGCAGACAAGAGCCAATGATCGTCGCCTTGGCGAGCCACTCGCGCTCCTCGATGCCAAAACCGCGCCCGGTATCCCAGACGAAGTGACGGATGCCGCCAAGCATGTGGTGAAGCAGCGCCCATGAATAACCAAAAAGCACCAGTTTGCCGAACCACGAGCCCATAAAGCCCTGCGCGCCCGCAAAGGCGGTGGGGCTGGTGGCCGCCGCAACCAGCCACCAGGCAAGCAACAGCGTTCCGATGTAAAGCGCAGTGCCGGTGATGCGATGCAGGATTGACATCATCATCGTCAGCATCGGCTTGTAGATCTGGAGATGCGGAGAGAGCGGCCTCCCCGCCGGTTTCATGCCATCGGCCATGCTGCGTCCCGCACCTGTCGTCGTCGCAACGCAACTAACGTGATTTAGAACGCTTCGCAATGTTCGACGGCTTGCGACTTGCGTCTGATGGCAAAAGATCACCGGATTCGGAAGAAAAAAAGGGGATGGCTTGTCGCCATCCCCACTGTGGAAGAAACCACCAGTTCAGGAGGAAGAAGTCCCGGGAAGAAGGCGCCGCCGTGGGACGAGGCGGCGGCACCAGAAGCATCAGTAGTTGTAGGAACGCTCGCCATGTTCGGCGATGTCGAGACCCTCGCGCTCCTGCTCGGTGGTGACGCGCAGGCCCACAATGGTGTCCACCACCTTGAAGATGATCGCAGAACCGATGCCCGACCAGACGATGGTCAGCAGCACAGCCTTGATCTGGGCCATGATTGCTGTGCCGAACTCATATGGCGCGATGGCGAGCTCACCTGGCTTGGTCAGGTAGTCAGGGATGCCGACGCCACCCAGTGAAGGGTTCACGAGGATGCCCGTTGCAAGCGCGCCGATGATGCCGGCGATACAGTGGATACCGAACACATCGAGGCTGTCGTCATACTTCAGTGCGTTCTTCACGGTGGTGCAGAAGAAGAAGCACGCCGCACCCGACACCAGGCCGAGCACGATGCAACCCATCGGCCCACCGAAACCCGAGGCAGGCGTGACGGCAACGAGACCGGCCACCGCGCCCGACACCATGCCAAGCAGCGATGGCTTGCCCTTCGCCGCCCATTCCACGAGCAACCACGCCACGCCCGCTGCCGAAGCCGCCACGAAGGTATTGACGAGCGCGAGCGCCGCCGTACCGTTGGCCTCAAGGTTGGATCCAGCGTTGAAACCGAACCAGCCGACCCAGAGCATCGCAGCGCCGACCATGGTAAGCGTCAGCGAGTGCGGTGCCATCAGCTCCTTTCCGTAACCGATGCGCTTGCCAATCAGGATGCAGCCGACGAGGCCGGCAATGCCCGCGTTGATATGCACGACGGTGCCGCCGGCAAAATCAAGAGCACCCCACTTGTAGATCAGGCCCGCATCGCCGGTTACTTCAGCCAGCTTGGCTTCTGCGGCGGCTTTCTTGGCAGCGTCCGTGCCGGCAGCAACCACGGCCTTGGCGGCGTCGCCGAAGGCATCCGGTCCACCCCAGTACCAGACCATGTGGGCGATCGGGATGTAGATGAAGATCACGAAAAGCACCGTGAACAGCAGCAGCGCCGAGAACTTCATGCGCTCGGCGAAGGCACCTACGATGAGTGCCGGCGTGATGCAGGCAAAGGTCATCTGGAAGGCAATGAAAGCATATTCCGGAATGTAGACGCCGTTCGAGAACGTCGCCGCAACCGAGTTGGGATCAACGCCAGCGAGAAAAGCCTTGGAGAAGCCTCCGACGAAATCATTGAGCGAGCCCCCGTTGGTAAAGGCCATGGAGTAGCCGAAGGTCACCCACATCAGCGAGACGATGGAGACAACGGCAAAGACCTGGGTGAGCACCGAGAGCATGTTCTTGGTGCGGACAAGGCCGCCATAGAACAGTGCGAGGCCCGGAATCGTCATGAACAGCACGAGGGCTGTGGATACGAGCATCCAGGAAACATCGCCCTTGTTGGGCACGGGCGGCGGCGCGGCCTGGGCAAGCGCCGGCGTCGCCATCAGGGCAAGCGCGCCAGCGGCATATGCCAGGCTCTTGAGGGAGATCGGGAAGGACATGGGTGTGGCTACTCCTGGAAGGTCATGAATGGGGGGATCAGAGGGCGTCGCGGTCGCGCTCGCCGGTGCGGATGCGCACCGCCTTGTCGATCGTCGAGACGAAAATCTTGCCGTCGCCGATCTGCCCGGTGCGGGCAGCAGCGCTGATGGCGTCCACCACCTTGTCCACAAGCGGACCGTCAACGGCGACCTCGAGTTTGATCTTGGGCAGGAAACTCACGGCATATTCCGCACCGCGATAGATCTCGGTGTGACCCTTCTGCCTGCCGTAGCCCTTCACTTCCGTGACCGTCATGCCATGGACGCCCAGCGCCGTCAGCGCATCACGGACTTCCTCCAGCTTGAACGGCTTGATCACAGCCATCACCAGTTTCATGCGGTTCGCCTCTCTGTGCCGGCCCTCGTTGCGACGGGCCGTTCGCGAAGCATGAAACAAGCACCGTGCCAGATTCACCGGGAGGCCGAATTCCGATGGAGGGAAGCGACATCGGTTGCCCAAGCCTCAAAATGAGGCAACCAAAGATGCTTAAATGTCGATCAAAATGCCTAAAATATAGTCATTTATCAAGGTCGGTCCGGTGTCGGATGAGGCCTTCCTGCGCCACGGACGCGACAAGGCGACCGTCCCGGTTGTAGATCAGGCCTCGCGTCAAGCCCCGCGCACCCGAAGCCGCCGGGCTGTCCTGGGCATAGAGCAGCCAGTCGGAAAAATCGGGCTCATCGTGGAACCACATGGCGTGGTCGAGGGATGCGACCTGCATGTCGCGGTCGAAAACCGACTTTCCATGCGCCACCATCGCCGTGTCGAGCAAGGTCATGTCGGAGACATAGGCAAGCGCAGCGCGGCGCAGCGCCGGGTCATCCGCGACGGGTTGCGTCGCCCGGAACCAGACATGCTGCGTGGGTGCCGTGTCGATGTTCGGCGGCTGACGTTTGCCCATGAAACGCCCGAGATCGACCATACGGATCTCGATAGGCCGTTCACGCTGGAGATAGGCAAGGATGTTGGGAGGCAGCATCGCGCCGAAGTTTGCGGCGATATCCTTCTCGGAAAGAAGCTGCTCCGGTGGCTTCACGGC
>JBOFUS010000130.1:0-1177 GCA_051652685.1 Beijerinckiaceae bacterium | reverse complement strand
ATCGACCGGCTGAACATCCGGGGGGCGACGTTGCTTGCCATGCGCCGCGCGGTCGCTGGCCTCGCCATCACGCCTGCCCTGGTGCTCATCGACGGTCGCGATATCCCGCCGGGTCTCGCCTGCCCTGCGCGCGCGATCATCGGTGGTGATGCGCTGGAGCCCGCGATCTCTGCCGCTTCCATCGTTGCCAAAGTGATGCGCGACCGGCTGATGAAGCGGCTTGGCGCGGAAGACCCGCGCTATGGTTTCGCCGGCCACAAGGGCTACCCTTCAGCTGCCCATCGTGCGTCCATCGGGCTTCACGGCGCGTCGCTCCATCACCGCCTCAGCTACGCCCCGTTCAAAAACGGTACAGGTTGAGTTGCCGGCGTTAAACCCCGCCTTCACGGCGAATCACGCATACCCATTCTCGTTGTTGCGTGATGGTGTGCGTCATGAGTTTAGCGCGTACTGGAACCAGCAGTGCGAAGTCCCGGGTCCTTGTATCGCGTACCGGGTCTTCGCCAGCTGGACAGTCCTCTTTGGCGATCGGGCAGTGTCTCGACCGCATCCTTCCCGGCGATTGCATCGCCAACCTCGGCCGTTTGCCGAGTGGATCAATCGATCTCGTCTTCGCTGATCCGCCCTACAATCTCCAGCTCGAAGGCGCGCTGACGCGCCCTGACCAGAGCCTTGTCGACGCTGTCGATGACGACTGGGACAAGTTCGCCTCTTTTGCCGACTACGATGCCTTCACCAAGTCCTGGCTCACCGAATGCCGGCGCGTGCTGAAGCCCAATGGCACGCTTTTCGTCATCGGCAGCTACCACAACATCTTCCGCGTCGGCGCCACGATGCAGGACATCGGCTTCTGGCTGCTGAACGATATCGTCTGGCGCAAGGCGAACCCGATGCCGAACTTCCGTGGCCGTCGCTTCACCAACGCGCACGAAACGCTGATCTGGGCCTCGCGCGATGCGGAGGCCCGAAAATACACATTCAACTACGAAGCGCTGAAGGCCGGCAACGAGGATTGCCAGGTCCGCTCCGACTGGTTCTTGCCGCTGTGCACCGGCGGTGAACGCCTGAAGGACGAAGCAGGTGCCAAGGCACACCCGACGCAGAAGCCCGAGTCGCTGCTCGCCCGCGTCATCCTTTCGGCCTCCAACGCCGGCGACGTGGTGCTCGACCCCTTCTT
>JBOFUS010000129.1:0-3549 GCA_051652685.1 Beijerinckiaceae bacterium | reverse complement strand
TCACCCGTCGCGATATTGCCGGCCACCACCTGCACGTTGTTCGAAAGCCGCTTCACGCGGACGACAGTGTCCAGCACCTTCTGGGAATGGCCGTGCGCCGTGTCGATCACCACGAGATCGACGCCCGCATCAATCAGCCGCTCGGCGCGCTCGAAGCCGGCATCGCCGGTTGTCGTGGCGGCCGCGACACGCAGCCGGCCTGATTCGTCCTTGCAGGCATTGGGGTTGAGCACAGCCTTCTCGATGTCCTTGACGGTGATGAGGCCGATACAGTTGCCGTCTGCGTCGACCACCAGCAGCTTTTCCTTGCGGTGCTGATGGAACAACCTTCGGGCTACCTCCTGCGTCACATCCTCGCCGACTGTGACAAGCCCCTGATGCGTCATCAGCTCATGCACCGGCTGGTCAGGAGCCTCGGCAAAGCGCACATCGCGGTTGGTGAGGATGCCGACGAGCCTGCCGGGACGGCCGGGCTCAGCGCCCACTACCACTGGCACACCGGAGATGCCGCGCAGCTTCATCAGCGCCAGAGCCTCGCCGAGCGTCGCCTCTGGCGCAATCGTTACCGGGTTGCGCACGATGCCGCTCTCGAAGCGCTTCACCTGGCGCACATGATCGGCCTGCTCGTCGGGCGTGAGATTACGATGGATGACGCCGAGGCCTCCAGCCTGTGCCATGGCGATGGCAAGGCGGGCTTCCGTCACCGTGTCCATGGCCGACGAAATGATCGGCATGTTGAGACGGATGGACTTGGTAATCCGCGAGCGGATGTCCGTGTCGCCGGGCAGCACCTCGGAATGCCCCGGCCGCATCAGCACATCGTCGAAGGTCAGGGCCTCGGGAATATCCCTTGTGTTCGAAATGCGCGCCATGCAGCCAATCCCTGTCCATCAGTAACCGGAGCGCCGCGTTCGCAGGAATCGCGAACTGCAACCACGATTGGCGTCGCCCGGTAGCATGGTCAGCCGAGCGGCGAAAGCAAGAAGCCTGCACCGCCGCTATGCACCTTTGCCATGCGTGACAACGATCGCCACGCAGCCGGACGGCGACCTGCCGACCGTATGATGACTTCCGGCTGGCATGCGAAGGTAGTCGCCTGCTCCAAGCAAGAGATCGTCGAACATGAGATCGCCGGAGAGCATGAACACCTCCTCGTCGCCATCGTGATCGTGATCGGGAAGGACCGCGCCGGGTGCCATCCGCAGCATGATCGCGCGTGCGCCCGTTTCCTGGTCCCAACGCAGCACCTTCACGTCGACGCCAAGCGTACGCTCTGTCCACGGCTCGGAAGTTGTCCGCAAAAGGATCATCGCAGGTACCGGTTTCGCAATGCGCTCAGCGATCCGCGCCCACAGCGCGCGGTCGGGTTCGGCATCTGCCAATCGCGCCGTCAAACCGGCAAGTTTCATTTCCAACGACGCCGACGACGCAGCAAAGGCCGGGTCGACCATCGCGCGTCCGACGGCTGCCGCATAGCTTTCGCCGGAGAGGACGCCGAGAGCATGCTCCTCGGGAGCGATATCTTCGCCCGTCATTGCAGGCACTCCTTCAATTCGCCAAGACCCCTGCGGATCCAGGATTTGACCGTGCCGAGCGGCGTCGACAACCGCTCGGCAAGTTCGTCATGCGTCAAGCCGAAGACATAAGCCTGAATGATTGCTTCGCGCTGGACGACAGAGAGTTTGCGGAGACAATCGCCTAGCCGAGGCTCGAAAGTTGAACCGGTGCGGGAAATCGTATCGTCCTGCACGTCGAAGACGCCATCGTTCTCGGAGATGCTGACCATCACAACCGGAGCTGCGCGAACAGCGTTGAGGGCCAGCCGACGCGTAACCGTGACGGCCCACGCCATTGCAGCGCCGCGTTCAGGATCAAATTGCCAGGCGCGTTCAAACATCCGGATGTAGGCATCCTGAAGAATGTCCTGGGCACGTTCGCGGTCACGGAGGATCGCCTGAGCGACTGGCAGCAATCGACGCGCCGTCGCTTCGTAAAACGTCTGAAATGCGCCACGATCACCCTTCGCCATGAGGCACAGGAGGTCGTCAAGACGCGCGTCATAGGTTGCGGTCCCGCCACGCGCCATTGCCCCCGCCTTCCAAAAAATTGGTACGGGCGGGACATGAGCTTTGTTGAACGCAAAAGACAAGTGTTGGTTCCGGCTCCACGCTGATGTGCTTGTGCGTTCTCTCTACAACTGGCCTCGGACTTCCAGATGCAACGACTCGGCGTTTTTCTTCGCCTCATTACGTTGAGCCGCGAAAACCTGTGGCGAGCACATAGAGTTCCGCCGAATCAGCCCTGCTTGCCCCCGGCTTGACATGCCGCACCATGGCGAAATCGCGCTTCATTTCCTGCACCAGCGCGCCGGTCTCACCACCTTGAAAAAGCTTGGTGAGGAAATAGCCACCCGGTTTCAGAACTTCCTGCGCGAAAGCGATGGCAAGTTCGGCAAGGCCGATGATCTTGAGATGGTCGGTCTGGCGATGTCCTGTGGTGTTCGCAGCGAGATCAGACAGCACACCATCCACCCGGCCGTCGCCACCCGCCTTGCGGACCATCGCCAGCAGGCGTTCCGGTGCGTCCTCGTCGGTGAAATCCATCTCCGCCACGATCGCGTCGGGGATGCCGTCGACCGGCAGGATGTCTATACCAATGACGATACCGGGCCTGCCGCCGGTCTTGACGCGTTTCGCTGCGTACTGTGTCCAGCCACCAGGCGCACAGCCGAGATCAAGAATCGTATGACCGGGCTTCAGCAGTTTGTACTTCTCGTCGATCTCGATGAGCTTGTAGGCCGCACGCGAGCGCCAGCCCTCCTCCTTCGCGCGCATCACGTAAGGATCGTTCAATTGCCGCTGGAGCCAGAGCGTGGAAGAGAGCGAGCGCTTGTGGGCAGTCTTCACATTCTGCGCAAAACGCTTGTCGCGGGTACCGCCCGTCTTTTTGCCTGGGGCCTGCTTGCCCGGCGTGTGGCCGCCGCCCTTTGCGGTCATGATCTGGCTGCCGCAGTGACACCCTGGCGAGCGCGCCAGACGCCGCTTTCCATCATCAACTGCATCAGGATTCCTTCCCGGAGACCCCTGTCAGCGACACGAAGCCGCTGGGCAGGAAAGCGCGCCGCAATCGCATCGTAGATGGCGCAGCCGGCCAACACCAGATCGGCCCGGTCTGGTCCGATGCAGGCATTGGCTGCGCGCTGCTCGAAGTTCATGCCGAGCAATTCATCGATAATCCTCGCGGCATCGCGGCTTCCCATCCAGAGTCCGTCCACCGCCCGGCGGTCGTAGCGGGTCAGACCGAGATACAGGGCGGCAACTGTGGTTACCGTGCCACTGGTGCCGAGAAGATGAAAACCTGCGCCGAAATCCTCCGGAGCCATATCCGTCAGGAAGCCCGCAAGCATGACAGTGACCTCATCGACCATGACCTTGTAGAGATCGCGGTCAACATGCACGCCACCGTGCCGCTCCGCCAGCGTCACGACGCCAACGGGAAGCGATATCCAGCTGCGGATGCGTGAACGGATATCGCCGGCTGCCGCACCAC
>JBOFUS010000128.1:0-1061 GCA_051652685.1 Beijerinckiaceae bacterium | reverse complement strand
GGATACGACTACGCGACGATGGTACTGCCTGAGGACCCGGCCGAGCAGACCCGCAATATCTTCCACACACTCGAAAAGGTACTGGCTGAGGCTGGCGGATCGCTGGCGGATATCCTGCGTTGCCAGTATTTTGTCAGTGATCGCGCTTATTGCCTGCCGGTCCTCGAGGTTTGCGGCGAGGTCTTGCGCGATATCCGCCCTGCTGCTGCAATTTATATCGTCGCTGGTTTCCTCAAGCCCGAGATGAAGGTCGAGATCGAGGTGACAGCCCGGATCAGAGCGCCTCGCCCCGCATGAGGCGTGGCATGCGCGGGCCGACGCCGGCTGCGCGGCCAATGAAGAAGTGCTTCAATGCCGGCAGGCGGTCAACGACGCCAAGGCCGAGGTCGCGGAGTGCCCGCACCGGAGCGATGTCATTCGAGAACAGGCGGTTGAGGATGTCGGTGGTCACCGCCATCTCGGCCGTGTCGAAGCGCCGCGCGCGCTGATAGGCATCAAGCGCTTCCGGTGCGCCGGGATCGAGCCCCAGCCTCAGCTGGTCGATGATCGCTTCAGCCAACGCGGCGGCGTCCTTGAGGCCGAGGTTGAGGCCCTGGCCCGCGATGGGGTGGATGACATGTGCCGCATCGCCGAGCAGCGCGAGCCGTTCGGCCGTGAAGTCCCGTGCGATGCCAAGCGTCAGCGGCAATGCACGAAGCGGCGCATGGATCCTGATGTCGCCAAGCGTCAGGCCAAAACGCCGCTCGATCATGGCCGCCTGATCGGCCGGATCGCGCGCGAGGATGCGCGGCACATCCAGTGTCCGTTCGGTCCAGACGATGGATGAGCGCCTGCCGCCCGCCAGCGGCAGCAGGGCAAAGGGGCCTGACGGCAGGAAGTGCTCGACCGCGCGACCTTCGTGATCGCGCTCGTGCGAGATCGTTCCGACAATGGCGCTCTGGTCGTAGGTCCAGCCATAGAAAGAGATGCCTGCGCGCTCGCGCAACCGAGACTTTCCGCCATCGGCTGCAACCAGCAGGCGTGTACGGACTGTCACGTCTTCCGCTATCCGGGCCAGAACC
>JBOFUS010000127.1:0-1165 GCA_051652685.1 Beijerinckiaceae bacterium | reverse complement strand
GACTATTCCGATCCGCAGAACTTCCTGTTCCTGCTGCAGAGCGACAACAAAGGCTTCAACTACGCCCGCTGGGAGAACGCCGGCTTCGACAAGCTGATGAAGCAGGCCGAGAGCGAGACTGACCTGAAGAAGCGCGCCGAGACCCTGCTCTCCGCCGAGAAGATCATAACCGCCGAACAGCCCTATGTCCCGGTGCTGTTCTATTCGACGAAGACGCTGGTGTCGTCGAAACTTCAGGGTTTCCAGTCGAACCTGCGCGGCGCGTACGCCACGCGCTTCTACAAGCTTGCCAACTGACGCTGATCCTCTTGTCCCAGATGCTCTTGCCTCTCCCCGTCGTGATCGGTGGGGAGAGGGAGTAGGCCATGCTCCGCTATATCCTTCGCCGCCTCGTCTCCGCGATCCCCACGCTGTTCGTGATCGTGACGCTGAGCTTTTTCCTCATCCGCGTGGCTCCGGGCGGGCCGTTTGATCTCGAACAGGCGCTGAACCAGTCAATCCTCGACAATCTGCGCAAGCTTTACCGGCTGGATGAGCCACTGTGGAAGCAATACCTGCTCTATCTCGGCGGTCTGGCGCGCGGCGATTTCGGGCCGTCCTTCACCAGCAATGACATGACCGTGGCGCAGCTTTTCGCCAAGGGATTGCCGGTCTCGATCCGGCTCGGCGGTCTCGCCTTGCTGCTGGCGCTGATCGTCGGCATCACGGCCGGCGTCATCGCCGCGCTGCGCCAGAACCGCGCGACCGACTACGCGGTTGTCACCATCGCGACCGCCGGCATCACGGTGCCCACGTTCGTCACCGCGCCGCTGTTCCAGGTGATCTTCGGCCTCTGGCTCGCCTGGCTGCCGGTGGGTGGCTGGAACGACGGGGCTTTGCGCAACACGGTTATGCCCGTGCTCGTGCTGGCGCTGCCGCAGATGGCGGTGGTGGCGCGCCTCACCCGTGCGGCAATGATCGAGACGCTGCGCGCCAACCATATCCGCACGCTGCGCGCGCAAGGCCTGTCGCAGGCGACCGTCATCCGCCATGCGCTGCGCGGAGCATTGCTGCCGGTTGTGTCCTATCTCGGCCCGGCGGCAGCGGCGCTGCTCACCGGGTCCGTGGTGGTGGAAACCATTTTCGGCCTGCCGGGCATCGGCCGCTATTTCGTCGAGGGCGCGCT
>JBOFUS010000126.1:0-10726 GCA_051652685.1 Beijerinckiaceae bacterium | reverse complement strand
GCGCGGCCATGGCCCGGACCGCTGCGTCGACCGGCGCTGACAGCATCCATTCGGGGTCGGAAATGTCCTGGATCATTGGCCGGAGCCCGACGAGGAGGCGATCCGCCGCCATCACGGCGATCCGCGCCGGCGCGTCATGGCTGTCGAAGTCGGTCCAGCCGACAACGCCGGCGATGCTCGTGTCCGCCGCCGCAAGTTCCAGCAGGAAGGCCGTCTCGGCTTCTGTCGGTGCGGCCTGCACGGCGATGGTCCGGTCAATGCCGGCGGTAGCGCGCAGGTGCGCCATATCGGGGGGAAGATAGTCCCGGTAGATGGGAGTGAGTGCGGGTGTCAGCCAGCCATAGTCGCCCCGCGCCAGCTTCCAGTAGTGTTGATGCGCGTCGATTCTCATGTCGTCGGCGCATCCGGGCGCAAAAGGCCTTTTGCCTTCAACTCCAACCACAATGCTGACGGTACCGTTTTGCACCAGCCAGCCAGATTGCGGCTCACCTCGGCCGGCGTCGTCGCGCCCAGCACCAGCGTGGAGATCGCCGGATGCAGCGCGGCGAAATGCATCGCCGCCGTGGGCAACGCGACGCCGTGCCCATGGCAGATGGCCTCGATCCGTCGTGTCCTTTCGAGAACACCGGGAGGCGCGTCGGTGTAGTCGTGTTTCGCTCCCGGGATCGGTCCCGTGGCGAGAATACCGGAATTGAAGACCCCGCCCAGCATCACGCCAATTCCGCGCGCCTCGGCAACCGGCAGGAACGTATCGAGCGAAGCCTGCTCCAGCAGCGAATAGCGCCCCGCCAAAAGCACGACATCCATGTCGCAGCGCTCGGCGAAACGCTGGCAGATCTCCGCCTCGTTGACACCGATGCCGATGGCGCGAACGACGCCTTCCGCCCGCAGTCGCTCGAGCGCCGGCCAGGCACCCGCCATCACCTCGGCAAAGCGGGTATCCAGCGCGTCGCCATGGTTGCGGCGGTCGATGTCATGGACGAGGGCAATGTCGATACGGTTCGTACCCATCCGGAGCAGCGACTGTTCGATGGAACGCAGTGCGCCATCGCGGGAATAGTCCAGGGCTGCCGCAAAGGGCAGGCCGCCGGCATAGCCCCCTCTCTCCAGAGCGCCTATTGCCGGCGAACAGACGCGGCCGACTTTGGTCGAGAGCAACACCTTTTCCCGATCAACCCGCCGCAGTGCGGTTCCGACACGATGTTCCGAGAGGCCGTGGCCATAGAGCGGCGACGTATCAATGAGGGTCATCCCGGTTTCGACGGCCGCAACGACGGTGTCGATGGCGATTGCATCGTCAAGAATCCCGTAGAGATCGCCGAGGGGCGCAGCGCCGAAACTGAGTGCGCTGACAGCAAGCCCGGTACGCCCGAGAGGGCGAAGCTCCAGTCGGGTGTTCTCACTCCGGTTCGTCATCCTCTTGGTCCCCGAGATGTGATGCTCCTGAAGAGAATATGCCGGCCAACGAGGATCACGCCAGAAGCCATTGAAAGCCACGGGTTCCGCAGCAGGAACGACCGGTGATCTGCCGGGTTGATCACGGTTGCGCCTGAGGAGCCGCCCGCAGTCGTGGACGTTACTCCATCGATCCGAGCAGCGCGGCGATCTTCAGTGTGGCAAAATTGGAGAAGGTGTCGGAGACGGCGTAAGGCAGGATGATGCGCTCGCCGTGCCGGATTGCGCCGCAGGTGTAGACCACGTTGGGCACATAACCTTCCCGTTCCGATGCCTCCGGCCGAACCAGCGGCTCGCGCGAGCGGGCGAGAACCCTGGAGGGGTCGTTCTTGTCCAGCAGCGCCGCGCCAATGGAGTAGCGCCGTACGGCTCCGACGCCGTGGGTAAACAGAAGCCAGCCCTCATCAAGCTCGATGGGCGAGCCGCAGTTGCCGATCTGGACGAACTCCCACGGGTGCCTCGGGCGCAGCAACACTTCGCCTTCATCCCAATGATGCAGATCGTCGGAATAGATCAGGTGCAGGTTCTCGTTGTCCTGCCGCGCGACCATGGCGTATCGGCCGTTGATCCGGCGCGGAAACAGCGCCATGCCCTTGTTCACGGCGGCGGCCCCCGTGAGAGGACGCAGGCGGAATGTGGTGAAGTCGGACGTCTCGATCATTTCCGAGCGGATGGCGCGCCCGCTGTAGGCGGTATAGGTGGCGCGATAGACCACCTTGCCCTCGTCCTCGAAGGCCACAAAACGCGCATCCTCGATGCCGTTGGACTGGGCCTCCGTGACCGGGAAAATCACCCTTTCGCTGATGTCCTCGTTGGCCGGAAAAACCAGCTCGAGCTCTTCTCCACCCGGTACGGGCGTTCGGCGCGTGATCGTGGGCACCGCCGCCAGCCGCGATGACGGATCGACGATGATCGAACCATCGGCCGCGATCTGGCCGGAACGGAATGTCAAGGAAGAGATATGCCCCTCGCCGACGGCGCGCAGCGACAGCACGAAGCGCAATGCCCCGTCTGCGGCACCAGTCTGATCGGGATGGGCAACGATGCTGGGGTTGAAAAGCGCCGCGCCCTCAAAGGAATACTCGTGCAGGAAGTAGGCGCCCACGAGCTGGCGCTGCACGGCGGAGAAGGTCCGGTGCCTGTCGAAGGCCTGCTCCATCTCGTCGGCCCGCCGTTCGAAGGAATTCAGCAGCCTGCGGTGCCGTCCGTCGAAGTTGGCGAGAACGTCGCCCAGCAGGAGTGCGGCGGTCGTGTCCTCAAGAGCAAGCACGCGCTCAAGAATGTGGTTGGCCCGGGTCTTGTCGGTCGCGTTGAAGTCGCGGGGTTCCGTTGCCGGCTTGAACGGACGCACAACCACCCGCGCCGGGTCCGGCCGCAGATAAAGCGCATGGCGGTTGACGAATGTTGCGTTGGTCATGGTGCAGGCGGCGTCCTGTGGGCTCTGGGCTATGAAGTCGCGGCGCTCAGGCCCTTAGCCTGATGACAGCAGTCCTGCTGGCATCAGTCCCGCATTCTGGAAACTGGCTGTTCCGGAGTGCCGCAAGCCGACGCATGTCGAGACAGGCAAGCAGGTAGGAAACGGCGGATTCAGCACCCCGGTTCTCGTTGGCGCGATCGGGATGCAACCCGTCCCGGCAGCCGCCATCCACGGGGTCCACCAGCGGAACACCGAGATCATTGGCACCGTGGAACCAGTCAAAGGCACGCCCGGCGCGCTCCGCCCAGAGCACCGATCCATCGGCGCGGAAAGCCGCGAGGCAGGCAGCAATGGTCGCGGCGGCTTCGAGGGGCTGCTGGTCGAACGGCTTTGGCTGTTGCCGGAGACCTCCGAAGCTGTCCGAGCCCACAGGGCGGAAGCCGCCCGAAGCATCGCCCTGCATCATCGTCAGCCATGCGAGGGTTTGCAGCCCTGCTGTTGTCATGGCCGCATCTTCCGTCGCGAGGCCCGTCGCCAGCAAGGCTTCCGGCAACCGCGCGTTGTCATAGGCAAGGCCTTCCTCGAACCAGACCCAATCGGCGGTCCGGACCACGGAGAGGATATGCATGAGTTTCGCGGCGAGCTTCCCGCGCATGCGGCTTGCCGCAGGGTCGGCCGGTGCTGCCTTGCAATAGGCGTCAAGCCCCAGCAGCGTGAACGCCCAGGCGCGCGGCGACCGGAACCACTCGACCGCCGGCAGCGCCTCGGCGAAAAGGCGCGCTGCCCAGGCGCGGTGGGATGGCCGACGCTCGGCCAGCGCACAGACACCCAATGCCCACAGGGTCCGGCCATGGCTGTCTTCCGAACCGGCTTCTTCCAGCCAGCTGCGTTTGAAATCCATGAAATTCCGGAACCGGCCCCGGTCCTTGTTCCAGCCATGCTGGATGAAGGCACAGAAGCGCGCGGTCAGGATGTCCGGCAAGGGTTGCTCGCCGTCGTCGTTCATTCCGATCGTCACGAGCAGCGCGCGCGCATTGTCGTCGATACAATAGCCATGCGCCCGGTCTGCAATCGCGTGGATCGCGTGCTGGAACAGGCCCGTGTCGTCGCACAGTGACAGGAAGTGATCGGTTTTCACGACGCGGCCGCCAGATGGGTGTTCGCCGGCCACAGGAGAGGGGGTTTGACCGGCTTCGGAAGCTGCTGCGCGATGGCGCGCGTGATGGTCTGTGCATAGCGCCGGCCGACGCATTCCCAGGTCATCGAACGGCTTTCCCTGTAGGCGCGCCGCCGCATGGCGTTCCGCATCGGATCGTTGGCAAGGAGCTCTGCCACAGCGGCCGCCGTGGCATGTGTGTCGCCGAACGGCACGAGCGCGCCGAGGCCGCCAGCCAGCAGATCCCGGGCATGCCAGTAGGGCGTCGAGACGACTGCCTTGCCCAGCCCGAAGCTGTAGGCGAGCGTGCCGGAGGTCATCTGCTCCTCGTTGAGATAGGGCGTGACATAGACGTCGCACATTGAGATGTGCCGGAGCAGCGTGGCCTGATCGACGAACTGATTCAGGAGCACCACGTTGTCTTCGATGCCGAGACACCTGATCCGTGCCTGCAGCCGTTCGCGGTAGGCCTCGCCCTCGTCGCGGATCAGGTTCGGGTGCGTCGCACCCAGGATGACATAGATGGCATCGGGCGTCGTCTTGAGGACATGGGGCATCGCATCGATCATGATCTCGATGCCTTTGCTGGGGGCCAGCAGGCCAAAGGTCAGCACTACCTTGCGGCCGGCGTATCCCAATTGTGCCTTCGCTTCATCGGGAGACGTGAAGGCAAGATCCGGGATGCCATGGGGAATCACATCCACCTTTGCCGTCGGAACGCCGTAGCAGGTCTCGAGAAGCTCGCGACCGCGCTCGGCCATGACGACGATCCGGGCTGAACGCGCGGCAATCCGGCTGATCGTGCTGCGTTGCAGCACGCTTGGCTGGGCAAGGACGGTGTGCAGCGTGGTGACCACCGGGGCAGTGACGGCATCGAGGAAGGCGTGGATATGGCTGCCGGCCTGGCCGCCGAAGATGCCGAATTCGTGCTGCAGCGAGATGGCGTCAACGCCAAGCGCGTTCAACGCGTGCGCGGCGCGGCGGTATTCGCCGACCGCGTTGTCCCTGATGCTCAGCTGCACCGATGGCGGATATTCATAAGGCCGATCCCTGTCGTTCATGGCGACGATCATCGTGTCAACCGACGGCAGCCGGCTGCTCATGGCGGCGTGGAGATCAGTCGTGAAGGTGGCGATGCCGCAGCGGCGCGGCAGCGAGTTCCCGACAAAGGCAAGGCGCTTTGCGGTCAGCATGGTGCGCCAACCGGTACTGTCAGGACGTGGAGCCGCAGCGACGGGCGCTGCGCAACCGGACGGATGTCATTGCTGCCGAAGACGCCGGCGAGGATGCTGCCGCAGGGCCTGACCGCCGCTTTCGCATAGGGATCGAGGATCTGGGTCAGCGGGCGTTGAACGCCCGGGATCATGGCACATCCAGCCCGGGGGATACGAACGTCCATCACGATGCCGGCCAGTTCACATTGCCCCGGCGCGCGGCGCGTTCGTCATCGTCGAGAGCCGCCGCCAGCTCGCTTGCACCGACCTCGAATACCTCGGTCCTGATCGATCCCTGGATCGACAGTGCCGGTGTGTGCAGGAATGTCGCGACGCGACGCAGTGCCACGAACGAAATGCCCGGCACCTCCTCGTCGTCTGACACCACGCGATAGGTGCCCGCAGGCTGCGGCTGGTCCACGCCTCCAAGGGAGAACGGATGCGCAAAGGTGACGGTTGTTTCGCGGGTGCGGATGGTCATGCCCATCACGATTTCTTTTTGAAAAGAGAAAGCACCGGCGTCGGACTGCTGCGCGAAGGCATGCTCTCGGACACAGGCGGGGCGGCCTTCTTCATCTTCGGCTTCTTCAGTTCGCGGCTGCTGCGCTTTTGACCCTTGGCCATCGTGTGTTCCTCCCCGGTAAGGTTGCAAGGTGAAAAAATAATAATTAACCGTTCAACGCCCCAAACGGGGATCAAGTTCCATGTAAATATCAGATTTCTTTGTGTGACCGTCACGACAATACCGTGCGCCCTCGGATATTTGCCGAAAGCGGTGACGTTTCAATATTTTGTAGATTGGACAGTTGGGATATCATTTACGGAGAAAAATACAAGGAGAATTGCGCGAATAAAGGTTCGCGCCACCTGACTGAATCTCCAATATTGTACCGCAGGCCCTCCGGGGCGATCGACTATCATTGGCAGACAAGCGCGTCGGACGATGAACAGGCCCGCTAAGGCTCCTGCGATAACACCGGGCTGGGTTGCGAGGCGGCTCACGAAAATTGCAAGCGCCGCAGCGAGCGACACAGGCTCGGAAACTACCCAGATACAGGGCTGCCTGCATCAGCGAGCCGCAATATTACCGCGCCATCAACAGACATGCTTTTGCTGAGCAGTCGCAAGGACTGCGCCCTGCGGTGCCTTGTCTGAGTAGATTCCGGTTCTGGCTCGATGCTCCTGACACGGGGTAACTGCCGGCATTCTGATCGACCGATGCCGGTTCACTGCCGGTGCGGGCGACATCGACAAAGGATATCTGCCATGACCGATGCATTTACATCATTCAATCTGCAGCTTCAGACGCACATGAAGGCGCTGGAGAACCGCTTTGCCACGTTCAATGCGAAGGTTGGCACCAACTTTGACCATGCGGACAAGGAACTGCGGCATCAGATCGCGGCACTTGAGGCCAAGGCCGCCAGCGCCCGGACATCCGTCGAGGCATCGGCGGCAGTGGCTGCCAAGTGGGTTGCAGACTCCATGAGCTCGGTCGAGGAGTGGAAGACCGGGCTCGATGTCGGAATGCTGTTGGCACGTGCCGAACGTGCCGATGCCTATGCCAGGGCTGCCTCCGAAATCGCCATCTCAAGCGTCGATGCGGCCGAGAAAGCCGCGCTCTACGCAAGGCTTGCCCATACGGATCTTGCTGCCGCCAAGGTTTCCAGGGCCGCCTGAAACCAGCCCTGACATCGTTGCGGACAGCATCCGCTCCCGCGCGTTCCCTTGTCTCTCACAATCGCCCTTCACCGGGCATGGAGAATGATCATGACACCCAGAATTGCACTCTGTTCGCTCGTGCTGGCTTTTGCCGGTACGCTGCTGCCCACCGCAGGCCAGGCGCAGGATACCGTCAAGGTTGGCACATTGCGGTGCAATGTCTCGGCGGGCCTTGGCCTCGTCGTCACCTCCAGCCGCGACATGAACTGTGTGTTCCGACCCAGCAATGGCCCCCGTGAAGCCTACCGGGGCACGATCCGCCGCTTCGGTCTCGACATCGGCGCGACGTCGAAAGGCGTGCTCGTCTGGGGCGTCGTCGCCGCCACGCGCCGGCCTGTCAAAGGCGCGCTCGCAGGCGACTATGTTGGCGCTGCGGCTGAAGCGACCGCAGGTGTCGGGCTGGGCGTCAACGCGCTCGTCGGCGGTTCGGACCGCGCCTACAGCCTGCAACCCATCTCGGTCGAAGGCCAGCTTGGCCTGAATCTGGCAGCCGGTGTCGCGCAGATGACGCTTGTCAACGTTCGCCGGCAAGGTGCCTGATCGTCAGCCTCCAACTTTCGCACACCTGAGACAATATCCCTCACGCTTCGCCAACCACGGATGAAACCTGTCATGCACGACACCGCACGCAACCTGTTCGAGCCGTTCACGCTGGGTGACCTCGCGCTGCCAAACCGGATCGTGATGGGGCCGCTCACCCGCAACAGGGCGACACATGGCACGGATGCTCCCAATGATCTCTCTGCCCTCTACTATGCGCAGCGCGCCAGTGCCGGGCTGATCATCACCGAAGCGACGCAGATTTCCCGGCAGGGCCAGGGGTATGCCTGGACGCCGGGAATCTACACGCCCGATCAGGTGCGGCACTGGAAAGCGGTGACGGATGCGGTCCACAAGGCCGAGGGCCGCATCTTCGTGCAGCTCTGGCATGTCGGGCGCGTTTCCCACACCTCGCTTCAGGCCGATGGTGCCGCTCCGGTAGCGCCGTCAGCGATCCGGGCGAAGACCAAGACCTTCACCGAAACAGGTTTTGCGGAGGTCTCCATGCCGCGTGCGCTCGACACAAGCGAGATCGCCGGCATTGTTGAGGACTACGCCCTTGGTGCAGAGAATTCCCGGGCGGCGGGCTTCGACGGCGTCGAGATTCATGGTGCCAACGGCTATCTGATCGACCAGTTCTTCAAGGATGGCAGCAACAAGCGCACGGATGCCTATGGCGGTTCTGTCGAGAACCGTGCGCGCTTCGGCCTCGAGGTGACGGATGCGATCCTCAAGGTTTTCCCGGGTAACCGCGTCGGCATGCGGCTTTCCCCGGTCAGCCCGGCCAATGATGCGCTCGACAGCGATCCTGCCAAGCTGTTCGGATACGTCGTGTCGGAACTCTCGCGGCGCAAGCTCGCCTACATCCATCTCATCGAGGGCGCGACCGGCGGGGCGCGTGACATCGCACCATTTGATTATCTGGCGCTCCGCAAGTCGTTCGGTGGAGCCTATATCGCCAACAATGGCTACACACGCGAGATGGCGATGGAAGCCGTCGCCAGCGGCTCCGCCGATCTCATCGCGTTCGGCAAGGACTACATCGCCAACCCTGATCTGGTCGAACGGCTGCAGGCGAACGGGCCGGTTGCCGCTTCCGTCCAGTCGACGTGGTATGGCGGCGGCGCGGAAGGCTACACCGACTATCCCGCCATGTCGGATGGGGTCAGATCCGGGCTGGTTTCGCGGAGCGCTGCGGCGGCCTTTGTCGGCGAGAACACCTGAACCCTCGGCGGCTTTCGCGAGCAATGGCGATCGTGATTGTCAGACGGCCGGAGACCCCGGAGCAGCCGCCGCAAGGGCCAGCCGCGCCAGCGCAGGCAGCGATTTGCAGCCCGTCCTGGTCATGATCGCATTGCGGTGGTTCTCCACCGTGCGCTGGCTGATGCCCAGATCGGCCGCGATATTCTTGCTGGGGTGTCCTGCCAGCACCAGCTCCATGATCTGTTTCTGCCGCACGGTGAGAGCAGCAATGTGCTCTCGCGCCTCCGTGCGCCACAAGGTTGTTTTCGAGGTGTCGCGGGATCGTTCAAGGGCGCGGCCGATGCTCGCGAGCAGATCGCCGGGGCTGACCGGCTTCTCGATGAAGTCGATTGCGCCGGCCTTCATCGCCTGCACGGCCATGGGGACGTCGCTGTTGCCGGTGATCATGATCGCGGGCAGCGGGTCGTTGGCGTCCTGAAGCTTCTGCAGCAACGCAAAGCCGTTCATGCCCGGCAGATAGGCGTCCACCAGCAGGCATCCGCCTTTACCCGTGCTGTACTGCGCCAGAAAATCCTCGCAGGTGGCAAAGGTCCTGCTGGCGTAACCGTGGCCATCCAGCAAGGCCTGCACCGTATCGCGGATGTTCTGGTCATCATCCACGACATGGACGATGTCCGTCATCGCGGTATCGCCACCCTCCACGGGCTCGACCTTTACCGTCGATTCTTGGGGCGTTGGTGCCGAGAGAAGCGTTTCGATCACGCTCATCATCTTCTTCAGCTGTACCGGCTTGCTGAGATGGACGCAGTCGCTGCGGGCAATCTCGGAGAGGGTGCCGGTCGTGATATCGCCCGTCAGGATGATCACCGGGATGCGGCGGCTCGCGGCCGCCCGCACTCCAGCGGCAAACTGCAATCCGTCCATTCCGTTCGGGAGATTGTAATCCGCAATCACGAGGTCGGGCTTCAGGGATCCGCGCTGCACAAGATCGAGCGCGGAATGACCGTCGAAAGCGGTCGTAACGCGGTGGCCCTCGGCTTCCAGCAGCATCGCCAGCAACTCGCGCACGTCCGGATCATCCTCGACAACAAGGGTCGTGCAGCCTTTGGCGACCAAGGGTGCGACGGAAGAAGGCGCGCCCGCATCAGGCACGTCGGAACCTGGCACATCCTGACCTTCCGCCGGCAGCGCAATCTCGATGGCGAAGACCGATCCCTTGCCCAGCCGCGAGCGGACATGCACCTTGTAGCCAAGCAGGCTGACCAGCCGCTGCACGATGGCAAGACCCAGACCCAGACCACGGCTGCGCTCGCGCGCTGTATTGTCGAGCTGATGGTACTCCTCGAAGATCGTCTGCAGTTCTGCCTCCGGGATGCCGATACCGGTGTCCCAGATCTCGATGCTCAACGATCCGGCACGGCGGCGGCAACCCAGCAGCACCTTGCCGGCGCGGGTGTATTTGATCGCGTTGGTCAGCAGGTTGCGCAGCATCTGTTCCAGCAGGCGCGGATCGGTGTGGATGATCTGCCGTGACGGCACCACCTTGAGAACCAGCGCCTTCGCCTGCGCGTGATAGGAAAACTCCTCCTTCAGCCGCTCGAAAAGATCATCCAGTCGGTAGCTGACGATGTCGGCGCTGACGATGCCAACCTCGATCTGGTTGATGTCGAGCAGCGCGTTGAGCATCCCGGACATCGCGTGCAGCGTGTCGTCCAGGCGCTTCACCAGGTTCTGCGCCTTTTCGCCCTCGACGGCTCGTGCGAGCAGTCCCTGGATGAAGGCGAGGGTCTGGAGCGGCTGGCGCAGATCATGGCTGGCCGCCGCCAGAAAGCGCGACTTGGCGCGGTTGGCCTGCTCGGCCTCCAGCTTGGCAATTTCCAGCGCCTTCCTGATGCGCTTGCGTTCGCTGATATCGGTAAACGTGATGACCACGCCTTCCACCCGGTCTTCGTGGTTCCGGTAGGGCAGGATGCGGCGGATGAACCAGACGTCGGCATCGGTTTCGATCTCGCGGTCGAT
>JBOFUS010000125.1:0-2807 GCA_051652685.1 Beijerinckiaceae bacterium | reverse complement strand
CCCGTGGCAACCTGACCATTGCCTCTCCGGTCGTCTTCGGACGGATGCATCTCATCCCGGTGGTGGTTGATTTTCTCAAGGCCTATCCCGAGGTGGATATCCGCGTTGCTTTGGCGGACCGCGTCCCTGAACGGATGATCGATCTTGTGAAGGAGCATCTCGATCTTGCCGTTCGGATTGGACGTCTCCCTGACAGTTCCATGCATGCAACCCGGATCGGATCAACAAAGCTGGCGGTTTGTGGAAGCCCGGTATACTTCGCGGAATGCCGTCCGCCTGCCATTCCGGAAGATTTATCGGATCACCAATGCGTCAATTTTGAAGGTTTGAACGCAACGAACGAATGGCGTTTCACCAGAGATGGCGAAGACATCATGGTCCCCATACAGGCACGCCTCATTGTCAATACCGCACAGGCAGCGATCGACGCTGTGATCGCGGGAGGTGGTATCACGCGTGTGCTTTCGTACCAGATTGAAGATGCGCTGAAGTCTGGTGCTCTGGTATCGATCCTGCAGGACTTTGCGCCGACGGCCTACGACATCAATCTCGTCTACGCCGACCAACCCATTCTGCCGCAAAAGCTCCGCGCATTTCTGGATTTCGCAGGCCCGCGCCTGAAGGCACGGCTCATGCAAAAGGAGCACTGATGCTTCTTGAACCAGCCATTGGCGCAGGGCAATTTTTGAGCTTCACACCAACCCTCTCCCTCCCGTCTTGACCAGCTGCTACCGGCAGCGCCTTGCCCCGAGTGTGTTCGCTGCGCTCTCGAATGCCAACATTGGCTCAGGGATCTCGGGGCAGGAATGGAGCCGCAATACCGGAGATGATCGCCATGCGCGCCCGGCAGAGCGTCCTCCCATACGATGCAGGTGGAGTTGGCCAGCCCGGAGTTGGCCAGCCTGTGTCTGGCTGGATCATATCCGTCTCGCCCGCTCGAGATCTTCGTGCTCGAATGCGCTCGCCATTCGGCGGATTTCGGCCGGTCTCGCCCCGACTTCGGCGGCGACGTCCCGCCAGGTTGCGACGGCGCGCCCGACCTCGCCGATAACCGAGCGCGCGTCTTCCAGCCGCAGGCTGAAGAGGCCGGCTGCGCTCTCCACCAAGTCCAGGGAGCAGGTCGCCTCATCAAGATCGATGTTTGTGGCGAGGACGCGCGGCCGGACATCCACAGGCATTGGATTTAGATCGTAAACGGGCGACAAGGCCCAACCAGCAGAACCGCGCCAGAGAAAGCCGTGATTGCGCAGGTGATCGTCGACATTGGAGATGAGCACGTTCAGGACCACCCGACGGAACAACGCACGCGCATCGGCGCGGGCCTGTGCGCCACTCTGCGCAAGCGCATCAACCAGTTCCGGATAGCTGCCGCGCTCACCGTCGCTGAGACCCAGCATCGACATCGCTGAAAGGAACGGTACGCGGTATCCATCCGTACGGTCGAAGCGACGCGACAGCAGGATCGCCTTGCCGGCTACTGTCACAAGCTCATGGTGTGGCGTCTCAATGCCAGCGCGCTCTGCCAGCCGCAACGCGATCTCCTCCCAGGTCTCGATGCTGTAGTCGTCAGTCTCCTTGGAAAACTTGGCGATGGACAGATGCCTGTGCTGATCAATGACGGAGACCTTTGGGCGGGCGCCGCCAAGTGAAGACCCCGGCGCGAAGATCATCTGGATATCCTCGTCGGTTTCTTCGTCACGCAGGATGCGCTCGGTGATCTGGAGCAAGCGGCCAAGTTCGACCAGTGTCGGAACGCCGGTCCGTGTTGGCGCCTGGAAGACCGCTTCTCCAACCTTTCGGAAGCGCATGGCGCCGAGCCTCGTTTCGTCGGAAACGCCGAGCAGATAGTCCGCCTCCATCAGGGTACGCGGCGATCTGCTCTCCCGCCCGGCGAAACGACGCTCTGCACGCTGCATCAGCCGTCGCCCCCAGGTATCGGGAGCGGAATCGCCAATCGAGCCAAACACCGCTTGATTGCGCGGAACGGAAAACACACCCCGTGTCAGTGGGAGCGCCGGTTCGATTGCGAAACGGCCGGGATGGCTGAGCCACGCGCCGTCATACTCAAAGGTGATGGTCTCCGAGCGCCGGGCAGCGTGACGCCGAAGCAGGCCAACACGGCGCATCTGGCCGGAAAGTTCGATGTGAACCTCGATGTCAGCCATCGATCGGCTTCCGGGTTCCACTCCGGACGCGGGCGCGCCGGGGCAAGGCCGCCGAGAGCAAGGCCTGACCGACGGCGTCGCGGGTGAGATCCGCCACATCGGCAAACCCCTCGAGCAGACCGAGGGCGTGAAGGACAGCAGCATAGATGCCCACGCTCACGGATGGATCGCCCGCTTCGATCCGCTGGAGCGTGCCGCGCGAAGTAAAGGCCCGCTCCGCGACCACGCTCATGGGCAGGTTGCGACGGCGACGCGCCTCCTGGATGTCGATCCCAAGCTTGTGGAGGGCACGGCGAACGGCGGCAGGGGCTTGATGAGGTGTCGGCATCTGTCAGCTTCTCAATGCGGTAACTCGCATTAGTGTATCGCGAAGCTTACAAAAGAGCCACCCCGCTTATGACGGGTGCCCAAACCCTGAACATAGGCTACGCTTCAGCAGCGAACCAGACAAACAAAAAGGCGGACGCCGGAGCATCCGCGTGATCTGGGTCAGACCAGCTGCTTGTTAGGGCGTGCTGACAAAGTGTCTAAGCCAGATGCGCAGAGCGCCGGTCACGGCGAAGCCGAGACACGGCGATAGCCCACGGTCGCAAAGCGCTCGCACTCGAGCCGCTGGGAAAGCAGTTCTCCTATCCACCGACA
>JBOFUS010000124.1:0-3725 GCA_051652685.1 Beijerinckiaceae bacterium | reverse complement strand
GTACCATTCCGCTGTCCAGCGCACCGTGTCGGCGATGCCAAGCCTCGGCCGCCAATCAAGCGCGCGCCGGGCCAGCGTCGTGTCGAGCGTGAGCACAGCCGCCTCCGCCGGGTGCATGCCGGGTGCCTGGCTCCAGAGGTTGCCGTGCGAGACATCAGAAACCAGGACTGCGCCAAGTGTTTCGGTGAGTTCCGCGACAGTGATGAATCCATCGGGATCCGGACCGAAATTCACCGCCGCCGGTCCTTTTAAATCCTGAGCAAAAAGGCGCTCCGCCAGCCGCATATAACCCTCCAGCGGCTCCAGAACATGCTGCCAGGGCCTGATCGCGCCGGGATAGCGCAGCTCGGCTGGTTGGCCGGCAAGCAGTGCGCGTACCAGGTCAGGCACCAGCCGATCCTCCGACCAGTCGCCTCCGCCAATCACATTGCCGGCGCGCGCGGTGGCAATCGCCGGATGGCCTTCGTGAGAGAAGAAGCTGTCGCGATAGCACTGAACGGCAAGTTCCGCGGCGGCCTTGGAATTGCTGTAGGGGTCATGTCCACCGAGGCGGTCGGCCTCGACGAAGGGGCGGCCAGCACCATCGTTCTCGTAGACCTTGTCTGTCGTTGCAATGACGGCAGCCCTGACGCCTGGCACAGTGCGGAGCGCTTCGAGCAAACGAACCGTACCCATGACATTCACATCGTAGGTTTCCGCCGGCAGGCGATAGCCTGCCCGCACAAGCGGCTGGGCCGCGAGATGAAAGACGATCTCGGGCCTCGCCCCGACGACAGCGGCAATGAGGGCAGTGGCGTCGCGCACGTCAGCAATGTGGCCGCCGTCATCGGCCTGAAGCATCCTGTGCAGGCTCGGCCGGGTCGCGGGAACAAGCGCATACCCCGTGACCTCGGCACCGAGATCACGCAGCCAGAGCGAAAGCCACGCGCCCTTGAAGCCGGTGTGCCCGGTCAGAAAGACGCGCCTGCCGCGCCAGAAGTTTTGATCTCGGGCTGCCATGTCGAAGGCGCGTCTAGTCCTGCAATCGCCTGACGGTGTCAATTGCCCGGGTGCCGACGCCTTTACCGGCACCCCACCGCCGGTCTAAGTGCCGACGGGATTCCTACAGGGACTGAACCGCCCTTCAACGGACACGCCAATCACTGGAAATGCCATGAAATGCGTCATTCTCGCCGGCGGCCTCGGGACGCGGATTCTTGAAGAGTCCGTCACGCGGCCCAAGCCGATGGTCGAGATCGGGGATTTCCCGATCCTCTGGCACATCATGAAGTTCTACACCCACCACGGCGTCACAGATTTCATCATCTGCTGCGGCTACAAGGGCTATGTGATCAAGGAGTATTTCGCCAACTACTTCCTGCACAGCGCCGATGTCACTTTCGACATGACCCGGAACGAGGTCGCCTATCATTCGTCCCGTCAGGAACCCTGGCGCATCACGTTGATCGACACCGGCGAAACAACAATGACAGGCGGGCGGCTGAAGCGCATACGGCCCTATCTTACCGAGGGCGAAACCTTCTGCATGACCTATGGCGACGGTCTCTCCGACATTGATGTCACGGCGGAGATCGCCTTCCACCGCAGCCACGGCAAGATCGCGACGGTATCCTGTGTCCGTCCGCCGGCACGCTTCGGGCGGATCGTGCTCAACGGTGACCGGGTCACGGCCTTCGAGGAGAAGCCGCAGACGGAAGGCGGCGTGATCAACGGCGGATTCTTCGTCCTGGAGACATCGGCGCTCGACCGTGTCGACGGCGATGCTACGGTCTGGGAGCGCGAGCCGATGGAGCGGCTGGCCACAGAAGGTCAGCTCGCCGCCTGGCTGCACGAGGGCTTCTGGCAGCCGATGGACACGCTGCGCGACAAGCAGACGCTGTCAAAGCTCTGGACGACCGGCAAGGCTCCCTGGAAGCTGTGGAACGAGTGAGCCCCGCGCGCCGCGATACCGCCGTCGTCTATCTGGCGCGGGGCGCGGGCGGCGGCGCAATCTCCGCGCGCCGGTTCTTCGAAAGCTATCGCCGCTATTCTGCGGGTGCCGCGCATCAACTCCTTGTTGTCATGAAGGGCTGGGATGGCGTGCCGGAGGAGGCTGCCGTCGCTGCCGAGGCAGAGGCGCTTGGCGCGCGGATCGTCAGGACACCCGACGATGGTTTCGATTGGGCAGCCTACAGGCGCGCGGCGGAGACGACCGCCGCGGCACGGATCATGTTCCTCAACACCCACTCCGAAGTGCTTGCGCCCGACTGGTTGCGGGCAATGGAATGCGCGCTCGACAGGCCCGGCTGCGGCATGGCGGGCGCGACGGCTTCATGGGGAGGGATCGAGCCCGCGCCTCATGTCCTTACCGCGATGATCACTGAATCCGGCCAGGCGCAGCCTGCACCGGTCCTGTGGGCACGCCGTATCTGGCGGCTTGGGCTGCACCGGGTCTGGCTGCGCTTGACGGACAGCAATAGCCTCGCCCCTTTCCCCAACCCGCACCTGCGCTCCAACGCCTTTCTCATCGAGCGAGAGCGCTTCCTCGCCTTCATGCGCCGTTCGGGCGACCCGCGCACGAAGCGTGACGCATGGCTGCTGGAGAGCGGGCCAAGGGGCCTGACCGCTGAATTGCGCAAAGAGCAGCTGGCAAGCGTCGTTGTCGGACGGAATGGCGGCGTGTTCCGGGAGGATGACTGGCCCGCAAGCCGCACCTTCCGCGTGCCGGACACATCCAACCTGCTGATTGCCGACAACCAGACCCGCGCCTATCGTGACGCCGATGCCACAGCGCGCAGACTGCTTGAATTGGCCGCCTGGGGGGAAACGTTGACCCGGGATTTGCCAGATGCGGCGCAGAGGCGAGATGGATCGGATCACGTGACGAAGGATTGCCCCTGTTGCGGCGCTGCATCCAGCGTTCTCGTGCGCGCGCCAGACATGAACTGGAAGGTGAGCACCGACGTCTTCGAGGTGCGCCGTTGCGAGGCCTGCGATTTCCGTTTCACGGCCAATCCACCGGCTGACCTCACACCCTACTACACGCGCAATCACTATGGCCGCGCGGATATCGAAACGGTCGAGAGCGTTGAGCGCGCGTCGTTTGGCGAACGCTACAAGCTCGATATCGTGACCAAACACCGGTCGGGAGGCGATCTGCTGGAAATCGGCCCATCAATGGGCGCTTTCAGCAAGCTGGCGAAGGACGCAGGCTTCACGGTTTCGGCGATCGAGATGGATGATGGCTGTGTTGATTTTCTCAACCAGAAGCTTGGCGTCAGGGCGGTCTGCTCCATCAATCCCGCAAGCGTTCTGGCGACAGAGGGCCGATCCTATGACGTGATCGCGATGTGGCACTCGCTGGAGCATATGGCGGCACCCTGGAACGTGGTGGAAGCCTGTGCCCGGCATCTGCGCCCTGCAGGCATTCTTGTGATCGCGGTTCCCAATCCCGCCTCGCGACAGGCGGCATGGATGGGTGCCGGCTGGCCGCACTACGATCTCCCACGCCATCTTTCGCATATGACAGCGGAGTGGCTGACGGCCGTCGCCGCGAAACACGGTCTTGAGCGCCAGTTGCTGACCACCGATGATGAGGGCAGCCGAAGCGTGACCGCGCAGAGCATAGCTCTCTGGTTGCTCGCCCGCACGGGAGCCAATGCTGACGCCGGTGGTTGGCGGCGCGCCCTGGCCTCACTTTGCTGGCGCAGCGGCCGCGTGCTTGCACGGCTTGTTTCGGGCCGGGA
>JBOFUS010000123.1:0-6053 GCA_051652685.1 Beijerinckiaceae bacterium | reverse complement strand
GATACCGTCGCGATTTTCGAGGTGCGCCGTGGCGGCGTGCTGGAGGCCGTGATCGAGCCGGCCAAGCGCGTCTACCCCGCCCGCCAGATGCCGACGACCGAAGTGGCGCGGCTGACGCGCGGCCTTGGCCAGGTGTATGTGGCGCTGGGTGAAACCATCGTCGGCAACGCAGTGCCCGTGCGCGCCTACTGGAAGCCGTTCGTGCTGCTGCTCTGGCTTGGCCCTGTTCTGATGGCGCTGGGCGGGAGTCTCAGCCTTATGGAGAGGCGCATGCGTGTCGGTGCGCCTGTGCCGGCACGTGCGGCGAAGGCCTGACGATGCGGCGGCGGACGCTTCTTGCTCTGGCCTTGACGTTGCCGGTCGCGGCAACCGCGGTTCAGCCAGACGAGCAGCTGAAGGACCCGGCACTGGAAGCCCGCGCCCGCAAACTCTCGGCAGAACTCCGCTGCCTTGTCTGCCAGAACGAGTCGATCGACGACAGCAATGCGCCGCTCGCGCGTGATCTGCGGCTGCTGGTGCGTGAACGGATCACGGCCGGCGATGCGGACGGCGATATCCGGGCGTTTCTTGTCAAGCGATATGGCGAGTTCGTGCTGCTGCGGCCACCGTTGAGCTGGCGCACGGCGCTGCTGTGGATCGGGCCTTTCGCGGCGCTGGGTGTGGCGGCGGTATTACTTTTGCGGCGCGTTGAGACGCCGCCGGTCCCGGCCGCTCCGCCGCTGTCGGATCAGGAGAAGGCCGATCTGGAGCGGCGACTGCAGAACAGGCCGTAGCTTGCCGCTGAAGAGAGCCGAACCTGTCATTGCGAGGAGCTCTTGCGACGAAGCAATCCAGAAGACGGTACAGGATAGGGCGGAAATGCGTGAGTTAGCGAGGAATGTTGCGCTGGATTGCTTCGCTTTGCTCGCAATGACGGCAAGAAGCACTTTCGTCTGCCGGTTGTTTGCGCCGGCCTTACCAAAGCTTAATCCCCCCTTCAGCCGGCGGTGAGCCTCAGCCTGCGATACGTGTGCCCGACGCTCGACAACGATGGCTGGTCGGCAACCCTGTCGCCCCTCCGCCGCAGGTCATCGTGTGAGGCTGAACAGGCAGGCCGGCTTTCAGCGATGAAAGTCGGCCTGTCGTTTTTTGCAGGCTGGGCTATGGTTCCGGGCATGAAGATTCTCATCGTCGAGGATGACGCCGAGGCGGCGACCTACCTGGTCAAGGCGTTCGCCGAATCGGGCCACGCGGCGGATCACGCGCGCGACGGGCTGACCGGTTATGGCATGGCGGGTGAGGGCGGTTACGACTGCCTGATCGTCGACCGCATGCTGCCGAAGATGGATGGCCTGACGATGATCGGCGGCCTGCGCGAACAGGGTGTCGAGACACCCGTGATCATCCTGTCGGCGCTTGCACAGGTGGAGGACCGGGTGAAGGGCCTGCGCGCCGGTGGCGACGACTACCTGACCAAGCCCTATGCCTTCTCGGAGCTTCTCGCCCGCGTCGAGGTGCTGGCGAAGCGCAAGGCACCGCAGGCGGTAGCCGAAACCTTCTATGTTGTCGGCGACCTCAGGCTGGACCGGCTGGCACACAAGGTCAGCCGCGCCGGGGAGGATGTGCCGCTTCAGCCGCGCGAGTTTCGCCTGCTCGAATATCTCATGCGCAACGCCGGTCGCGTCGTGACCCGCACCATGCTGCTTGAGCAGGTCTGGGATTATCACTTCGATCCAGGCACCAACGTCATCGACGTGCATATCAGCCGGCTCCGGTCCAAGATCGACCGGGGGCAGGAAAAGCCACTTCTGCACACGGTGCGCGGCGCGGGATACATGGTCCGTGACGGGGCTTAGCCGGCTTCTCCGGACCACCGCCTTCAAGCTTTCGGCGGTCTATATGCTCGCTTTCGCGCTCTTCGCGAGCGCTTTGCTGGTCTATGTCGGACGTCACGCCCGCACGCTGATCGACGAGCAGATCGGCCAGACCTTGCAGACCCAGATGGCGATCCTTTCCGGGCAGTACCGGGGGGGCGGCGTGAGGCGGCTGCAGGCGATCATCGAACGCCGCGCCCGGCAGGCCGAGCCGTTCCTGCTGTTGTTGCAGGGAGCCGGCGGCGAAACGATCGCCGGGAATGTTGGCGTGATCAATACCCAGGCGCTGGAGCCCGGCAGGACCATCGAGATCACCTACCAGCGAACGGTTGAGGAGGGCGAAGTGGCAACACTTTCGCCGCCGCGCCCTGCACTTGTCCGCATGATGCAGCTTCCCCAGGGCGGGCGATTGATCATCGGGCGCGATCTGGAAGAACGCGAGCGGCTGAACAAGGTGCTCGGGCAGGCGATCCGCATCTTGCTGCTGGCGCTGTTTGTTTTTGGCACGCTCGGTTCCTTTCTCGTCGCACGCCGCGCCATCGCCCGCATGGATGCGCTGACGGCTTCCGGTCAGACAATCATGGAGGGCGATCTGACACGGCGGTTGCCAGTGTCGGGCAGCGGTGACGAACTCGACCGGCTGGCGGGCAGTCTCAACACCATGCTGGGACGCATCGGCGAATTGATGCGCGGCATGCGTGAGGTGTCCGACAACATTGCCCATGACCTGCGCACGCCACTCACGCGGTTGAGAAACAGCGCTGAAGAGGCGTTGCGCACGGCGAAATCGGAAGCCGAGTATCGTGCTGCACTCGAGCGCACCATCGAGGAATCGGACGGGCTTATCCGCACCTTCAACGCCCTGCTGATGATTGCGCGCGCGGAAGCCGGCGCGGGTGCTGATGCGTTCCAGGTCGTCGATCTCTCGGAACTTGTTGGTGATCTCGCCGAGATCTACGGACCATCACTGGAAGAGGGGGGCTTCCGGTTAAAGCTGGAGGCCGGGAACGGCCTTCTTGCGCGGGGCAATCGTGAATTGCTGGGGCAGACCGTGGCCAACCTGATCGACAATGCCGTCAAGTACGGCCACCTTCCCGGATCACCTTCAGAGATCGCCTTGCGTGCAGAGATAAAAGACCGGCGGGCGGCCATTTCCGTTTCGGATCGTGGACCGGGCATTCCGGCGGCACTGCGTGAACGGGCCCTTGAGCGCTTCTCGCGCCTTGATGAAAGCCGAAGCGCCCCGGGTTCGGGGTTGGGCCTGAGCCTTGCCCGTGCCGTGGCGCAGCTGCACAAGGGCGAGCTTGTGCTGTCCGACAATCACCCGGGACTTCGGGTCACGCTCGAGTGGCCGCAAGGTGAGATCGACGGATGAGCAATGCGGCTCTCATGTTGCGGATCGAATCCGCGCCTCTCGTTGCATTCAGGGGCGGAACGCGCCGTTTTGCAGAAGAACATCTGCTGCGTTTGCTCGATGACCGCGCGGCGGCGGCAAGGCTCGGCGCACTGTGCGACGCATCAGAACCGCTTACGGCGCTGATTGCCGGCGTTGCGGCGCATTCGCCTTTCCTTCTGAGGCAGATGCGTCGGCGGCCAGAACAGCTTCTCGCCATATTGGAAGGTGATCCCGACGTTGTGCTCGCCGGATTGCTCGCCGAGACGGCGCACGTCGTCACCGGGAGCATATCCCTTGAAGCAGCCATGGCGCGCCTGCGCCAGATAAGGCTCCAGATGGCACTTCATGTCGCTCTTTGCGATCTGGCTGGCATCTGGGATGTGGACCGTGTGGTGGCGGTGCTTACAGAGTTCGCAGATGCCGCCGTCGACGCCGCGCTGCGCCTCGCCCTGAATGTGGCTGCGGCAGGCGGGCGGTTGGCACTCGACGATGCAGCGAACGCGTCAGCACGGGCGGGTCTCGTGATCCTGGCGATGGGCAAACATGGCGCCCATGAGCTCAACTATTCCAGCGACATCGATCTCATCGTGCTGTTTGATCCGGCTGCGATGCCAGTTGCTGCGGGCAAGGAGCCGCTGGATGTGGCCGTGCGCATCGTCAAGGACGTGGTCCGTGTTCTCCATGAACAGACGGGTTCCGGCTACGTCTTCCGCACCGATCTCCGGCTGCGGCCCGACCCTGCCTCGACACCGGTCGCGGTGCCATATGACCGGGCCGTGGGCTATTACCAGACGGTCGGGCAGAATTGGGAACGCGCGGCGCTGATCAAGGCGCGGCCCGTCGCCGGCGATCTGGCGCTCGGACGCGCCTTTCTGGCGGAGCTTCGCCCGTTCATCTGGCGACGGTATTTCGACTACGCGGCAATCGCGGACATCCACGCCATGAAGCGCCAGATCCACGCCCACAAGGGCGGCGAGGTCATTGCCGTCGAAGGTCATGACGTGAAGCTTGGCCGGGGTGGCATCCGCGAGATTGAGTTTTTCGTGCAGACGCAGCAACTTGTCTTCGGTGGCCGCAAGCCGGCACTGCGCGGCCAGGCGACGCTCGCCATGCTGCAGGAACTCTGGCGTGGCGACTGGATCACCGGGCAGGCGGCAACGGAGCTTTCGGACGCCTATCGCTTCCTGCGCATGGTCGAGCACCGGTTGCAGATGGTCGAGGATCAGCAGACGCAGCGCCTGCCGCGGGACAAGGGGGGCATCGATGCGATTGCCCGCTTCTGCGGTTTGACGCCTGCTGTGTTTCGCAAGCGCCTTACCGGCCATTTCCGGGCCGTGGAGCGGCACTATTCCCGGCTGTTCGAGGATGCACCGGAGCTGACGGCAGGAGAGGGCAGCCTCGTCTTTACCGGCAGCACCGACGATCCCGAAACACTGAAGACGCTGAAACGCATGGGTTTCCAGCGGCCGGAGGTTGCAGCGGAAACGGTGCGCGGCTGGCATTTTGGCCGCCGCGCCGGGATCGTGACGCCCCGCGCCCGCGAGGTGCTGACGGAATTGACGCCGGCACTGTTGCAGGCCTTTGGCCAATCGGGCGATCCGGACGGCGCGTTGCTGGCGCTCGACAGTGCCTTGCAGCGCATGCCGGCGGTGGTGGAGCTTTTCACGATCCTCAGGCGCAATGCGCCGCTCCGGCTGCTGTTCGCCGAAATTCTCGGCAGCGCTCCGCGTCTGTCCGAAGTGGTGGTGCAACGTCCCCATGTGCTCGATGCGCTGGTGGACGCCGAGTTTGCACGGCCGCCCGACGGTGCAGCGCTGATCGCACGGTTCCAGGCCCGCCTGGGTATGGCCGTCGATCTGGAGGAGTTTCTTGATCAGCTGCGCGATCTGGCGAGGGCGGAGCGGTTTCTGGTTGGCGCAAGGCTGTTCTCCGGCATTCTGTCTCCGGCTGAAGCAGGAGCAGCCCATGCCGATGTGGCGCAGGCAACCATTGCCGCATGTCTTTCGCGCGTCTTCGCAGACATGGCCGTGCGTCACGGCTCGATTTCTGGCGCACGCATGGCGGTGTTGGGGCTCGGCAAACTTGGCAGCCGCGAGATGACATCGCTGTCAGACCTCGACCTGATCATCGTTTATGATGCGCCTGATGGCGTGGACTCGGCCGGCGCGCGTCCTCTCGCTTCGAGCGAGTACTTCGCCCGTCTGACCCAGCGCCTGGTGACCGCGCTCACCGTCGCCACCAAGCGAGGCGAGCTTTACGCCGTCGATTTGCGCCTTCGGCCCTCAGGCGGCAAAGGGCCGGTCGCGGTCAGTCTGGATGCCTTCCGCAGCTATCACGCCGTGGAGGCGGAGACCTGGGAGCGGATGGCGATCACCCGGGCGCGCATGGTTGTGGGCGATGCGACGCTTGAATCCGACATCGCGGACGTGATCGTCGAGAGCGCCCGGATGGCATCACGCAATCCCGCATTGCTGCAAGACATCCGCCAGATGCGCGCACTCGTCGGCAAGGAAAAGCCGTCGCGTGGCCGCTTTGACCTCAAACGTGCCGCCGGCGGCCTTGTCGATATCGAGTTTGCGGCACAGGCACTGCTGCTGCGCCATCCGCAACAGGCGCTCGCCGGAGCGGGACCGGACGTGGCCGTTGCTCTTGGCGCTCTTGCCTCGGAAGGTTCCATCAGTCCTGAACTGGCCTCACGGCTGATTGGTCCCTGGCGGTTGCAGTCATCGCTCGCCCAATGGCTGGCACTCGCGGCGGAGGGGCGGATTGATCCCGAGAAGGCACCGGCTGCGCTGCGCCGGCGT
>JBOFUS010000122.1:0-2568 GCA_051652685.1 Beijerinckiaceae bacterium | reverse complement strand
TCCAACAAGATCATCGCCGCCGATCTCGGCATGTCGGAGAACACCGTGAAGGTCCATGTGCGCCATGTGATGCGCAAGCTGCGCGCGACGAACCGCACGCAGGCAGCGCTCATGAGCCGCGCGCGGTTCGAGGGCGCGCCAGCCTGACGGCGCGCCTACTTCTCCCGGAAGGCCCGGTTGAAACTGTCCAGCAGCGGCGACAGCGCATATTGCGCGGCCGTCGATTTGCCAGTCTTGACAAGCACCTCCACCGGCATGCCCGGAAGGATCTCGACTCCCTCCAGCCCGCGCAGCATCGCCTCATCCACCTTGATCTTTGCGCCAAAGAAGCTCTGGTCAGTCTTCTTGTCGATCAGCCGGTCGGCTGAAACATAGCTCACGACGCCGTCAACCGGCGGCACCCGGCGCTGCTTGTAGGGCAGCAGGCGGACACTCGCCGGTAATCCGACACGGACCAGATCGATGTCGTCGGGCTTGATCTGGGCGCGGATGATCAGGAGGTCGGCCCTTGGCACAATGTCCATGAGTGGAGCCCCGGCCGTGATCACGCCGCCGGTCGTATGCACCTTCAGGTCTGTCACGGTGCCGTTGTCGGTGGCCTTCACCTCCGTGCGGCCCAGCACATCGCGGGCGGCATCCAGACGCTCCGAGATCTGGTACATCTGCGCCTGCGCCTCGCGCAGCTGTTGCGCGACCTCGGTCTGGAGATCGTTGGTCAGCTTGAGGATTTCGGCCTGCGTCTCCCCGATGGACTGGCGGGCGCGGGCGATCTGGGCTGCCACTTCCCCGAGCCTTCCGTCGATGTCGGCCTGTTCGCGCTCGAGGTTGAGGAGGCGCGGGCGGCGCTCGAGGCCCTTTTCGACCATCTGGCGAACGACGCCGACCTCTTCCTTGACGATGGCGACGCGCTTGACGGTTGCGGTCTCCTTGGCCTGCAGGCCTACGATCTCGCGGTCCGTCTGGGCGATGCGCTGGCGGTAGATGGTGGTGCGAGACCTCAGCAGATCGCGGCGCGTCTCGAAGATCTTCAGCTGTCCCGCCATGGCCTCGGCCAGCGCGGCGTCGGTCATGGAAGCAACCACGACGGCTTCAGGAAAAATGACCGTTGCCGCGCCATTGCGTTCCGCGATCAGCCGCGCCTCGCGGGCCTGCGCCTCGCGCAGCTGGTTCTGGAGAATCTGGAGGGAGGCGCGCGCCTTGGTGTCGTCCAGCCGGATCAGCACATCGCCCGTTTTCACCTCATCGCCGTCACGCACCATGATGGCACCGATGATGCCGCCCTCCAGGTGTTGCACCGTCTTCCGGTTGCTCTCAACCTCCACCGTACCCAGCGCAATCGCCGCGCTTTCGATGGGGGCGTAGAACGCCCATGCCCCGAAACCAAAAACGAAAATCGAGACGATGGACGTGGCCGCCATCATGGGCCCGCGCAGGCGGCTGGCCGGGGAGGGCGACGTCTCCGACAGGGACTCAAGCAGCCCTGAGCAATTGTGGTTGCGCGAGGATCGCAAGGCGCGGCTCATGATGCGGCTCCTGTCTGCGCGGTTTTCGCTGCTGGCTGATCGATCACGTTGGTGTTGGCGGTCTGCACGGGAGCTTCGATCATCGCTTGGCGGATGGTGCGGACAGCGGCGCGCACCGTCGCCTCAGCCTCGTCGATGGGCGCGGCGGCGACTGCCGTGCGCTTGACCGGAAGTGCCGTCTTGCCAGCTTTGATGAGGCCGACGATCTCGCGCCGCTCGCCGATCCGGTCGATCATGCCGGCGGAAAGGATGAGGATGCGGTCGGCAACCGCGAGAATGCCAAGGCGTTGTGCAATGATGACGACTGTCGTGCCACGTGAGCGCATGGTCAGGATGGCCTCCTGCAGCGCCTCCTCGCCTTCCGCGTCAAGGTTGGCGTTGGGCTCGTCCAGCACCACGACCTTCGGATCGCCAAAGAAGGCACGGGCGAGGCCGAGCCGCTGCTTCTGGCCGCCCGAGAGGCGGCCACCGGCCTCGCCGATGTCGGTGTCGTAGCCTTCGGGCAGCCGCATGATCGTGTCGTGGATGCCGACAAGCTTGGCGGCTGCAATCACATCCTCGGGGGCGGCCTCCTGCAGGCGCGCGATGTTCTCGCGCACCGAGCCCGAGAACAGCTCTACATCCTGCGGCAGATAGCCGAAATAGCGCTGGCCGCCGGAGGACTGCCAGATCGAGATGTCGGCTCCATCGACACGCACATGCCCGGCGCTGGGTTCAAGCGTGCCTGCGATCAGACGGCCGAGTGTGGTCTTGCCAGCACCGGACGGGCCGATGACACCCAGCACCTTGCCAGGCGGCAGGCTGAAGTTGACGCGCCGGAGCGAGGCTGCATCTGCGCCCGGCGGCATGTACGTCACCTGCTCGACGGCGAGGAAACCGCTGGGGGCCGGCAGTTCCATAGTGGCGGGCTGCGCAGGCACGGAGGCCATCAGCTTCTGCAACCGGCGGAACGAGATGCGCGTCGCGGTAAAGGCCTTCCAGGTGCCAATGGCGTTCTCGACGGGACCAAGGCCGCGCCCCAGCAGAATGGAGCTTGCGAAGATCG
>JBOFUS010000121.1:0-1835 GCA_051652685.1 Beijerinckiaceae bacterium | reverse complement strand
CAAGCGACGTGGTGAAGGCGCTCTACCCCGACTTCAAGGATGAGGCGAACCGGGGAGCCACGACCGACGGCAAGCCGGGGTGGTTCGGACTCGAAAAGGTCCAGTCGCTCAAGTTCAAGGTGCCCGGTGCGGAAAGTGCGGCCGCAATTCCCATCCGCGGCCTGAATGGCGATCTTCCGGTCCAGTTTGCGCCCAACGGCGGAGCCGTTCCCGGAGACCGCATTGTCGGCATTCTCAATCCCGGAGAGGGTATCACGATCTATCCGATCCAGTCACAGGCGCTGTCTGCCTTCGATGATCAGCCGGAGCGCTGGCTGGACGTCCGCTGGGATATCGATGAGGCCAATCTTGGACGTTTTCCGGCACAGATCCTCGTCTCCGCCATTAACGAACCCGGTGCCTTGGCCGATATCGCCCGCGTGATCGGCGACAGCGACGGCAACATCGACAATATCAAGATGACCTCGAAGTCGCCGGATTTCCGCGAGATGCTGATCGATATCGAGGTCTGGAACCTCAAGCACCTCAGCGCCATCATCAGCGAACTGAAGGCGAAGGCGATCGTTTCGGCCGTGACACGGGTGAACGGCTGATCCTGTCCAATTCACGCTGAAGAAACAGAAAAACCTTGCGAGTACGCATATGGGACCCTTGGCAGGGCTCTGACGGCGTGGTTAAGCCTCGTCAACGCATGAAGTTTGGAGAGGGACGTCGCCAGAGTGCGCTTGAACGCGATGCTCATGTGCGGTTCATTCTCGAATGGCGAAATGCGGCGAAAGTGTGAATCCACGCCTGCAGACCGGTCATCATCCGGACAGGCGAAGGGAGGGCGATGAAGATGTGTCAGCCGAAGCGTTGGTTGTGGGGCCTGCTTCCCCTGTTTCTGCTCTGGGCCATCGGGCTGGTCCTGATGACCGGTCCGATCCAGAATGATCTGGCCAAGACCTCACAGGATCGGTTGTCGGCTGAATTTCCCTGGGCGTATGTCGAACTTTTCGGTCGCGACGCTACGCTGACGGGCATTGCGCCAACGCCCGAGGCGCAGGCCGCCGCGAGCGACCGCACCGATAACACCAACGGTGTGCGCCTGGTGAACAATACGACCGCGCTGCTGTCGGAAGCCAAGCCCTGGACCTGGAGCGCAGAACGCGCTGGCCAGAAAATCACACTTGGCGGCTTTGTCGCCAACGAGGCCACACGGGCCGCAATTGTCGATCAGGCGAAGCAGGCTGTGCCTTCCGCCGAAATCGTAGACCAGATGAAGCTGGCCCGTGGGGCTACCGCCGTCGCGGGTGCCGCCGCCACCTATGGCCTGACGCAGATCGGTCGGCTGCCGGACGGCAAGGCGCTGCTCAGCGACTCGACCCTCAATGTCACGGGTACCGCGCCATCCGCCGAGGCGTATCAGGCGGCACTTGGAGCGGCCCGGTCGGCTGGCCTTGCCGGAACCAACACCATCGCGCTCCCCACGGTCCGTCCCTACCAGTGGCAGGCGCAGAAGGCAGGCGCGAATATCACGCTTTCCGGATACGCGCCTTCCCAGGCGCTGAAGGACAAGCTCGGCGAAGCGGCCAAGGCCGCCGCACCGAACGCCGTCGTCAGCAACCAGCTTCGTCTTGCAGCCGGCGCGCCGGCCACGCTGGAGCCTGTTGCGACGGCTGCCTTTGCCCAGCTTGGCCGGCTGAACACCGGCATCGCGAGCCTGACCGATGGTGCCTACTCGATCATCGGCGCGGCTCCCTCGCTTGATGTCGCCAGTGCTGTTGCGGCCGCTGCCCGCACGCTGCCGCAGGGGGCGACCTTCGCCCGCGCAGACATTTCGTCGCCCACGATCA
>JBOFUS010000120.1:0-1564 GCA_051652685.1 Beijerinckiaceae bacterium | reverse complement strand
CGGGCTTGCCCATGCTGCCCGCCCGGCTGACGCCGATTTCGGCACAGGAAGCCGCGACCAGATTGGCCTCCGTCTGCCCGTAGAACTCGTTGATCGTCAGGCCGAAAGCCTCGCGGCCCCAGGCGTAGGTCTCCTCGCCCAGCGCCTCGCCACCTGAGGCCAATGTGCGCAGGTTGAGCCCCGTCCGTACGGTTGGCAACTTCAGCGCGCGCAACATGCGCAGCGCCGTCGGCGGTACGAAGCTGTTCCTGACGCCGTGCCTTGCGATCAGGTCGAGCGCGGCTTCCGGATCGAACTTCTCGAACTTCTTCGCCACGACGGGCACGCCGAAATGCAGCGCCGGCAGCAGGATGTTGAGCAATCCGCCCGCCCATGCCCAGTCCGCCGGTGTCCAGATCCGGTCGCCGGGTTGGGGGAAGAATGCGTGCGGCATCTGCACACCCGGCAGATGGCCGAGCACGACCCGGTGGCCATGCAGCGCGCCCTTGGGGTTACCGGTGGTGCCGGAGGTGTAGATCATCATCGCCGGATCGTCGGGGTGTGTGTCGGCGGTTGTGAACGCGGATTCGCTGGCTGCGATCAGCGCATCGAAGCCAAGGACCGTGCCATCCGCGCCGTCGGTGGAGACCAGGAGAGTGCTGTTCGCCCCGCTTTCCGGAAGCGGTAGCTGGCTCACCTTCGCGATCCCGGCAGCATTGCTGATCAGCGTCGAAGCGCCCGAATCCGCCAACCGATAGGCGATGGCGTCGATGCCAAAAACATTGGCGAGCGGCACGGCGATGGCACCAAGCTTGTAGACCGCCATATGCGCGATTGGCACGGCCGCTCCCTGTGGCAGCATGATGGCCACCCGGTCGCCAGCGCTGACACCGTTTCGGCGAAGGCCATTCGCCAGCCGGTTGGCGCAATCGCGCAATGCGCCGAAGGTGAGCGGTGTGACGCTGTCATCGGCCGCCACATCCATCACCGCCACGCGGTCGTGCTCCGCATCAGCCCAGCGGTCGCAGCAGGACGTGGCGATGTTGTAGCGGGCGGGGATCTTCCAGCAGAAAGACGCGCGGAGGGTGTCGTAGGTAGTGGCGGATTGAAGCATTTGCCGAACGCTTTAATCCCTCTTTCTTCAACACGAAAGGACGCGCGCGCCCTTCTCCCTTGGGAGAAGGTGCAGCATCTTGTCTAGAATTGCGGATGCGGCCGGATGAGGGTTGGCTCAAACGGTGAAGAAAACCCTCATCCGTCAGGCTTCGCCTGCCTCCTTCTCCCGAGGGAGAAGGAGACGGGCTTACCCTCCGAACCCGCTCCGCTTCGCCCAACCCGTCGTCCTCGCCTCGATGAGGTCCACGATCACCACCAGAATCACGCCCAGAATTGCCAGCACGATCAGGCAGGCAAAAATCAGCGCCACGTTGAAATCGGCCGAGGCGCGGGTGATGAGGTTGCCGATGCCATAATTCGAGGCATTCTGCTCACCGATCACGCAACCGACATAGGCAAGCGTGATCGAGACCTTGAGTGCGCCAAAGAAATACGGCAGCGAGCGCGGAATGCCGACCTTCCACATGAT